>DASZEX010000028.1:0-1689 GCA_035940365.1 Candidatus Babeliales bacterium
GGGCCTCAGCTACCCAGAAGCCCACAAAATCGCCAGCGGCGAAGTTGAACAAGGCTTAAGTAATAAACGCGCTATAGAAAAACCTAATGTCCCTACCAAATTTGTAACACCTATAGATAACCAACCAAAACCAACTACCACCGCATGTCCTGGCGGTGCATCACAACAAGAAAAACCAACCGGCTGCGGTGACACAAATCCAAAAGTGGATCCAATAGCAAAAGGCTGTGGTGAAGCGCCTCAGCAAGATTCTGTAGATTGTAAATTTCCTGGTGAACCGGTAAAACCAATTCTACATTTTAAACAATCAGTAGATGATGCAACAAATACAATAATGAATAATTTACCTAATGTAAAAAAGTTTGGTAGTAATAATAACGAACTTGAGCAATATATTTCAGATATTACTTTTGAAGATGCAGTAGAAATTGTAAAAACAAACACATCGCCAAACAGTGTAAAAACAATAGCAACGCCGAAAGGACTTGTTATCGTTTTTGTATATGATAATGGAACGGTAGCAGTAAGACAGTATAGTAGTGGTATAAAAGGTAAAGGAATTGATGGATTACCTACTATAGAAATTATAAAAAAAGGTGAAGAATTAGAAAAGAAAATAAGATGTGGTAAAGGTCTACAAACAGCTGTGGAGATAGAATTATGACCAAAATAATAGAAAGATACATACCTTTGCTTCCTTTTAAAGAAGCAGAAGGAGAATTTGAAATAGTCGATTTTTCTTATACTTTTAAAGGCCTGATAATAAATCTTTCAAAATGTGAATCTGAAAAAAAAATAGATCTTCGAGTAAAATTTTTTTGTAGAAAGAGTATATGTAGAGTTGCTAATGAAACATATAGAGGAAGGTTAAATGAAAATTTTGAAGAATTATTTAAAAATATAGGGCCTTGTGGATCCTTATATATGGTAGAAAATTCTAATTATTTGCAATCACTATCAGATGAATCATACACTCTTACTGATGTATTAAATTTTAAGCATTATTTTATAGCAGACTCTGAATGGACATTTGATATTGCCTCTCAAGAAGAACCTAGAATAGAACTATTTATAGAAAATGAGTTTATAAAAAGTGTATAATTTCATATATTAATTTTTTATATAAATATTGCATCCCCTAGCTATAGTTAGGGGATTTTTTCTTGTAAGTAATACATTCAGAAAGTCACATAATGATATACATGCAATTTCAAAAAAATACAGATATATCAGAAGAAGTTGTTCAACAAATCAAAATCATTTATTGATCGATCGGCATGAATTAGCAGAATCGCTTTAATAGGGGAGCAGAAAATGGCATATGAAAAAGCTCATAATATTGTTGAAAAATTTTGTAGTTGATAGAACAATTATAGGAAAATAGATGGCTGTTTATACAAAAATAACTAAAGTATATGAAGAATTAGATAAGCATGTATACACAATAAGTAATAATGGTAATATTATTGATTGCATAGCTGTTCTTATTCCATCACAACAACGTATAGAAATATATAGAGATATGAGTTTTAATGAATGTTTATATAAATAACGCGAGTTCGATTTTAGAAATTTAACAAAAAACGAGCAATGTACTAGACTTTTTTTATAATCACTTCAAAAAAAGGAGAAGTACATGCTCGTGACAATATTTTACCATGTTGATGAATTTTGCAAAGTATTTGAAGC
>DASZEX010000029.1:0-7261 GCA_035940365.1 Candidatus Babeliales bacterium
ACGAAGTGGAGCAAATAAGATAATCAACGTATATATCCAACATTGCCCGATCCATCGTCTTGCTTCCTTTTTTTTGCTTTTTCTAAAACTTACTAGCTAAATTATATCACTTTTGCACTTGTTGCGTAAGGTGAGTTAATAATATATAGTTTTCCTGCGTTATTTTCTATACCTTCACCAAAGCCATGAGAGTATACTGTGATTGATTTATGTTGTAACTCAAAATAATTTTGGCACGTTAAATCTATGTTTCTTTTTCCTGATGGAGCCAGATCTGGAAATAATGTACCAATAACGGTAGGAGCCTTCATTCCATATATCGTATGTGATAGGCATAACAACAATAACCCAATAATAAAACAATACATTATTCACCCCTAAATGTACTTACAAATTCACAAAATAAGTTTTACGGTAATACCGTAATTCTTCAATACTCTCATATATATCAGATAGCGCAGTATGCTGTTTCTTTTTCTCAAATTTTGGCTTATCAGGATACCAGCGCGCTACTAATTCTTTGATGGTTGAAACATCAATCATGCGATAATGCAATAATTGATCAAAAAATGGCATGTACCGTTTGATAAATGTACGGTCAACCCAAATAGAATTCCCACACAAAATAGTTGCGCCTGCAATGCAATATCTTTTGGCAAACGCAATTATTTCTCTTTCGGCAAATTCTACTGATATTTTTGATTCATATACTCTATTGAGCAACCCTGAATTAGTATGTAGTGCACACACTTCGGGACTCATTGTTTGCATATGCTCTTTTGGCTGATGAATAACTATTTCTGGCCCTTCTGCCTTGAATTGCAAATTTTGATCAGTCACTATTGCTGCAATTTGTATTATGTGATCTTTTTCTGGATTAGTACCAGTCATTTCTAAATCAAGCCAAAGTACATTATGTTCATTGATCATTGACAAGTCCTTTATATAAAAATTATATATAGATATTTAGTATAACATTTCTATATGTATGTTTGTATTGGCTGTGACGGTTTATGCCTAAATATTATTTGAGGCATGCAAACTCTCGGTGAAAACAATATATCTGTTATCCTTAATAAAAAAATTGTATCATTACCTATTACTGCATTGTATTATTCAACTAGATTAATGTAGTGATATAATACGAAATAATAAAAACAATCATGTGAAAATAGTAATGAATAAATATCTTATCTGTTTTTTTATAGTACCAGTGCAGGCAAGCATATCAATTGTATATAACTTGCGCGTAGCCGAGACATCAAAGCGGCTTGAAATTGGATCATCAACATCATATCCTTCGTCTGGTACATGTACTTTGTTTGGTACATTCCGCGAAAAATATAATGGCGTCAAGCATAGTAATGTTAGTGGATTATTTTCTCTTATATATGCTCCCAAGTCTTTTTTTGTCTCTATGGATATGGCCGTTGGCCAAGTTTTTTCAGATACTAATGGTGTTCATTTTAGCCGCACGCAGACTGATGATTTGCTTTTTTCTGCTGGGTATAGTCCACCTATATCAGAAAAAGTGCGCATAACCTTTTCGGGTCTTTTGGGTTTTCCCACACATGATGACACAAGTTTGGAATATGTGCAGCTTGGTTATGGTCATTATGGCATTGGTATGCAGGTTGATGGTACAATCGCATATCTAAACAATGTAGATCATACACTACGTTATGCTGCACGCTATATATATTTTTTTCCGCGAGAGGTGCCTGCTATTGTTGATGCACCAAACATGCAATTTCACTATGCACTGGGAAACTTGGCAGACCTCTTTTTTGCTTTTCATAGTACAATAGCACGACATAGTATAGAAGTGGGGTACAACCCATCATTTTTTTTTGGTGCACGGATATTTCCACCCGTGGATGATGCGCTGAAGAAAACAGATTATATTCGCAATAGTTTTTATGGTATTTATAAATATAATTTTTTGATTTGTGGAATGGAACATACGGTCACTGCTGCATTGTCATATGGATTTGAGCCGACGCCAAAGGTTTTTGGCAATAAACATATTATTTCAGCATGGGCAGCATGGAGTATCAATTTTTGATTTTGCAAGGCATTTTTTATAGTGTCACGCTTTAGTAATTGATCCTTCATCAAAAAATATGTAATAGCATTCTCTGTTTTTAGCAGTATAAATCTGAAATTTTTTGTAGTACACTTTGACATGCAATAAAATTATGTATGAAATATTCGCAATAGGATCAAATTTGACTATGTATTCAATGTTTTCACTATGCATGCTATTACTGGTGATTCATGAAATCCCATTGTATGGTATGGATTTAGTAAAAAATATTTCCGCTACCGATAAATCACCAAAGCATCATAACCATGACTATATTGATTACATACTTGGTTATTTATGTGATAACAGTCATTTTTTGCATTATCAGTATACTACTCAACTATTACATACATTGTGCTGTGTGAACAAGACAATAGAAGCAAAGATAAAAGAAACAAATGATATGCGCAAGAAAACATTGCTAGATATAGTTGAATATACGTTTGGGAGTAATCCTAAATTTGCCAAAGAAACGCTCGTATTCAATAGGTTTAATACTGCCTGTGGCTGGAAACACAAAATGTGTAAAGAACATTTGATGCTTGGTCCCTGTGAATGTCTTGAGGATAATACGACAATGGAAAAAGCTGCAGAATTTCGAGCACAATTGACCAGTCGCCAATGGACACATACGCTACAACATACTATAAAGGATGAAAAAAAACATCCACATCATATATGGAAGGAAGAGCAAAATATAGAAGTATACAAAGCCTTCATACCATCACCATATTTGAAAACAATATGCGATGAAAAAATAAAATTAGGACAACTACATGCAATAAAACCTGACTGGGATGGAGTATATACACCGAACAACGGATCTAATCAGTTTACATCTCCACTTTTTTTCAACAAGTACGATGATCTTGCCTATTATTCAATTTATACAGATTATGGCCACGATTGCGGATCTTACGAGCACACTTTTGATAGGCATGGAAAGTTCAGAACATACAATGCGTATTTTAGTATCGATGGTATTGAGCAGCATACATTAGCGTGCATATCGCGTCTGAAACATTTTTTTGACTACATTACTCAAATAAGACAAAAAACACACTATACATCCCGACAGGTTATTTCTCAACAGTTAATTGATTCCAAAGCTATCATTGATGCACGAGATATAGTAAAACAATTTTCACTGTCTGATTTTGGTCTACAGATTATATCCATGATTATTCCCGAAGCTCCGCAAAACATATCCAAGGAATTATTACTGCCAGTAGCATATGTTTACCACATTGGTGGTAACTCAACCAATGCACGCTATTGGCTTGATCACTATAACTCTGACCATGCAAAGTCATTTCATCTTTATGGTGACATACACTTATGGAAGCGTCCATTTGGCGGCTTATTTCCACAGGAAAAGTGGTCTAGCGAACAATGGGGTAATATGCTTGGAGGAGAACGGGATTCAAGTGAAACAGGTCTAGAGAAATACTTCTATGAGGAATGTTCTATTGATACAGTACATGATAACATGACAAAACAGCAGCAACAATTATACTCAACGGTCATTGTACCACCTACAATGATAAGAGAACCGGAATATTTTGTAGATATCAATACGACCATTGATCAAAAAACCAATATATATCTGTGGAAAAATAATCATCATTTCAGGTTCCATTATAGTATATCTGGTAGGTATAGACATGATAAAGCATTACGTAATATTACGCATGCAGTACCCTTCAATGACGGGATAAACCTTGCAATTGTTTCCGATACTACATTGTATATTCTTGAACCATTACCTAATAATAAGGACAACGATGACAAATCAGAAATAATCCAAGGTGCACATCAACCCACGTCAACAGTTACTGCTACTATTCCACTGCTAACAGAACAAGAGACGAATCAAGGAGTTGTTATTGAAGATATTGAATGGCCTAATCAAACAAAACCAATAATCGCATATCTGCGTCCAACTACATGGATTGAGCGACTTCTGAAAGAACCAATAAAGACCATTGATCCTATATCAAGCACCGTTAATGTAACATGGCGTTTTTATAAGCCATTGCATACTCTTTCCATGCTCTATTCTCTGTGTAAATCAGTATTTACCTATCTACATAGTGCAGGCTAATTGAAACTTATAGATCAAATATCGGTATACTTGCTCATTATTAATAGGAATATACGGTATACTAGTTTTTTATATGCCTATTGTGATATTTTAAAAAGAAATAGTGTGGAGTCAATTAAATAATGAAACGGATAATTATACTCTTGTTTATTATAGTGCCCGTGCATGCAATGTTTTTTGGTACTAGCAAAGTAATTCGTACAAAGCCTTTACAATCAATACAACCAATAACATACCAAAAAGCTTTTGCTGCAAAAAAAAATTTGTTTAATCAGCACATAATAAGACAAAAAAGTGCCTTGGTCGGCCAAAAGAATGAATCTATTAAGCAAAAATTAACAACAATAGAATCATTGCCTACAACTTTGAAAGGATCATGGGGCTGGCTATTTGCAGCATTAGGATTGGGAGGTTGGTTATGGCACAGTATGCAAGATGAACAAAGTGCGAAAAAAGAAGCTGATGCAATTTTAATAATGTGTCGCCGATCGTCTGCTCGTCCATTAAATCTATTTGTGCAATTTATTAAAAAGTATGGTAGTGGTATTGTGGCAGAACAACTGTTTGAGCACATGATTGCAGATGACACAATTCTTTTTAATATGTATGCAGAATCTAGAAAACTTACTACTATCCCTGCTTCTGTTACTCCCTTTATAAAACGCTATTATTATACATTGGCATGTAGTAATGACGGATCTTATTTATTAACGAAGTTAATGAACATTGATAATCCATTGAAGAAAGAACTTACTATTTTTGCAATCCGTGATATGGAAAAACTATGTAAAGATGCGCAAACAGATGTTTTTTTTAGGGGACTGATGATTAATAATCCTGAAGCAATTAAGGGTTTAGTAGAAAAAGCGGAAGGCCATGTTGAAGAACTAATTGCTACTCAAGCAGGTAAACAACTTATTGATAATAATTTAATACAACACAGTCTGAATGTGGCAAAGGAGCGTGCGATACTTTTGGTTGATCCATCAAAAAATTTTGATCTACGTGTATTTAATACTTGTATGACGATAATTAAAGATGATCCAGTTATTGAAAATAAAATTTATACATCCTATAAGGATAATGACTTTGCTAGTTTATTGAAAAAAATTGTATATCAAAAGTATTGTCAGCATTGTACTAAAGATGATTTATCGCATGCATCAGTATCTTTAAAAATGCTGTCACACCGCATTGATTATCTTTCCTCTGTTAATACTATATATGAATATATAGTTCCTGATAAAGGGCTTTCGCGCATGGTCATAGATGCATTACACAAAGAAGGTGCATATAAAGATAACTATTATATTTTTTATCATGGACAACCATCAAAACTCGGATTTCAGCAACGGTTATTTAGCTGGCTCGTGACCAAAAAGGATGATATGATACTACCGGTTATATATCCGCTACCTCAAACAAAACAAGAAAAAGATGCAGAGATAATTGAACTGAGCAAAAGAATGGGATCTATGGCTGGGTATGGTGGAGAACGAATACATAATTTATATGCAGTAATAAATTTATTTTCTAATATTACATTAAGCTTAGCAGCTACCAATAGTTCTCCAGCTCCAATGCCTATTATAACTACTCAGCAAGCATTTACATATGCTCATCAGGAGCAGATATATACAGAATTTAAAAATGAGTTAAAAGCATTGGAGCATGAATATAATAAACTTCATCAAAAAGGACAGCTCCTCCAGTTTAGAGTAAAAAAAGATCAATTGGAGCAGTATGTTTTTCCATCTAATGATCAAGAATCTTTGCAAGTAGAAGGAACAGGTAAAGTTTTTGATATTCGTTCTATAATGAGTATTTTTAATAATAATCCTGAAAAAATTATAAATTCTAACTTTTCTGTTGGCATAAGTATCGGTTCGTTTCTGAGTGATCCAAATAGTGGCATCACATGTTCTATTATTAACTCGGCAGATCCAAATGAATGGGCAGTATATGAAAAAAAGGAGCACGAATTAAGAAATAAAATAGATAGGTACCTGGAAACTTCAAAAAATCCCCAACCAAAATCATATATGAATATCTTCAAATAAATAAAAATAATATGGTGATTACCAAAGTTGTTTGCATATTTAATCATGTGTATTCCAATGAATAGCTAACCTAACATTTTCCAAGGCGTTTCTGGTTGCAGTTTCATTCTGCAGTGCAGTAGGTGACAAAGTTGTATAACTTGCCTTATGGAGTACGATTTCTTGTAAGTATGATTCCATATCTTTTAATGTATGTAATGGATATTTAAATGCCAGGTCGTGTGCTGGTAGTTGATAGCTATCATATATATGACGTATCTGGATATATTCTGGGTGCATAGCCTGCATGGTAATAACAAGCAATAATATCCATATATACAGCATGATAATGGAAATGTTTTTTATCATAAGTATACCTGTATTATTTTGTTAGGTATTTGGCAAATAATGGTGCCATTAGTGATGATTTTTGTGCTCGTTCAATGGTGATTATATCCGGTTGAGTCCCATGATTTAATAGATATGTTGCAAAATAATTATCTTCATATATAACAGTATCAAAAAGCTCATTGACAAAATGCCAACTATTTGGATCTGCATGTTCATGCTCTAGCATATGTTTAACAATAACTTTTCTATCTTCGCGTCGTAATTCACCACGCAAATAGGCAAGTTTTTCGGTGCTACTCATTGAATTCCCTGCATGATATACTATCTGAGCAAGTGTATCATGATATATATGCACCGCTGCAGTTCGCGTTTTTATATCTAAAGCGTAATATAAAGTATCATGTAATGTTTTGTATGCTTGGTCTATTTTATTTTTAATTGATTCATGCATGCAATACATAGATAAAAAGTTACTATTCATAAGGCCAAATACAAGGATATATGTGCGATTCATTGTAACTCACTTTTTAATATACTATTATAACGCGAGTTCGATTTTAGAAATTTAACAAAAAACGAGCAATGTACTAGACTTTTTTTATAATCACTTCAAAAAAAGGAGAAGTACATGCTCGTGACAATATTTTACCATGTTGATGAATTTTGCAAAGTATTTGAAGC
>DASZEX010000030.1:0-19918 GCA_035940365.1 Candidatus Babeliales bacterium
GCTTCAAATACTTTGCAAAATTCATCAACATGGTAAAATATTGTCACGAGCATGTACTTCTCCTTTTTTTGAAGTGATTATAAAAAAAGTCTAGTACATTGCTCGTTTTTTGTTAAATTTCTAAAATCGAACTCGCGTTAAGATAAAGACAAGCTAATGCTGTAACTAACCATCGAATGTTTTGAATGGCCAAGTGTCTACAACATATGCTATTTATCTTCATCAGAATAGGGTGACACGAATGTTTCAACAAAAAGACCTGTTTTTTTAATTGTTGTAACCGCAGAACTACATTTTTTATTACTGCCAATATACATGTAATAGTCCCATCCAAAATGGACATACATACTATCTGCCTCAAGTTTACACCAAAATTGTTCTCTCAGAACTAGTCGTGAAATATTTGTGATAGCTGTTTTGTCAAAACATGCACCATCCCTGAGAACAGTAGTATCAGAAAAATATTTGGATATATAGGCTATGTTACTATCATTTCTATAACTATCTTGTTTATTGATGCAGAGCTTATCAAGATGCAGGCATTCCATAAAGGTAATGATTGCATTAATATAGGTGCTTTCCGTTTTTAAATATGTATCATAATCAAAAATGATACCTTGAAATTTCTTTCCTATATCCGAATATGAAGTCCATTCATCTCTTAAATATGCACCTCTAGAATCCCTATATTCAGGGTTGTACTTTGTTATTCTATAACAAAACATTTAATCTCCGATTCTATTAAGCAATCGATCATAGGTTCCCATTCTTGTTTTTTTATACCAATCCGCTGACAAAAAATAAGTGATTGTTTTACACAAAATTCCGTTGCAGGAGATGCGGTTTCAATGCTGCTTAGTAGTTGTCAGCGGATTGGTATAAGAAAATCGGAAATGTGATATGCTCGTTATTCACATCTTTTGTGAAATACCTCTATATATCTTTATGTAGTCTTTTGCTATAAAATTGTTGAAATTTTTTTTTAAAAAAGTATGACTAAAATTTGGTTTATCCATTTATATAAACTGATCTTCATACATACGCCTAATTTCTGATGTAGTTGTTGCTTCATAAGCAGTTTTGTCTGACCGATAGTCTATAAAACGTGGAAATCTGAGAGCATATCCAAGTTCTGTTTCCGTTTTTCCTGCAGTATGTACTGGAGATCGTGTGACTTCATCAGCAAAAATTTGGCATACTATAGACGGCTCTACCCACACATCAGGTATTACATTTTTATGATATTCCACATTATGTGGGGGCTCAGGTAGTGCTATTGGGTCACATCGTTTCTTTATTTCACGCCACCCTTCATCAGATAAGCCAGTACCAATACGTGCGATAGTCTGAAATATATCTTTCTCTTTATTATATACACCAACAAGCAATGCACCAATACCAAATAAGGATCGTTTTCCTAGCCCTTTATAATAGCCTAAAATTACACAATCAAGCGTATCTTCCAATGTGCCTTCTTGATGCCGTTTGAGCTTAATCCAATTAAAATTACGTTTACCAGGTTGATAAGGTGCATCCATTTTTTTTACTACTAAACCCTCAAGGCCTGCTTCTATAGTCTCCCAGAAATAATGATCCAATGCTGTATCGGTATCAGTTATTTGTACTTGTGTATGTTGTATGATTTCATTATGCGTTTGTGCAACTAATTCAACCAATTTTGCACGTCTTTCTCGCCAAGGTAATGTAAGGTAGCTTTGTCCATTGTAATATAGCAGATCAAACAAAAATATTTTAAGAGGAAATTCCGTCATTACTTCTTCAATATCATGTTTTCGTTTACGCTTGACCGTTTCCTGGAATGGCAAAAAATTGCCCGTATGAGGATCAAAACTAATGGCTTCGCCCTCACATACTATGGTCTGTACCTGCATAGTCTCAAAAGCTTTAAGTAGATCAGGAAACATAGCAGACATATCATGCAAATTACGTGAATAAAACTGTGTATGCCTAGTATCTTTTTCATCAATTTGTATATGAATTTGCAGACGAAAACCGTCAAGCTTTGGTTCGGCTGCACAGGGGCCAATCTTTTCTATTACTGCGTGCGCGTTGGGCAACCGTTCTGCCGCCGCTGGCCTTATGGGAATACCTACATGAATTTTCATAGCCTTTAATGCTTCTATACCATCTGACTTGAGTGTTTTGGCAATAAGGCCAATATCTGCACAAACATTATAAGCATCTTCAATTATTACATGAAGTGATTTATCACCAGTTATCATCCAAGAAAGGGCATCAATGATAGTCATATCAGAAAATCCAAGGCGCAATTTACCCAGAATCATACGCACCACATACTTAGCTTCCTGTGGCGTTGATGATGTCAATAAATGTTTTACCTGAATCGCCTTTTCTTCTTGTGATCCAATACCACTAATTTTTTCAATATGAACTAATGCTTGGTATACTTCACTGATTATCAATTCATCCTGAACTTCCCATTGATATAATGCAAGCACATCGCCAATATCACCAATTTCTTTTACTTTTTCATTAATAACAGTATCTGTTACTTGACATAAATTGGCAACAACTTTAGTCATTATTTTTGAAGCTATATTAAATTGCGTACCAATGTATACTGGGTGCAATTGGCCAAGACAAAGATTACATATAATAGATAATTCTTCTGGTGTAAGTTGTTTAAATAGATTTGCCAATGCTTGCGTAATAGCCAACCGTGATTGTATCTGCTGAATATAATCAAATACGGCAACAACATCAATAAAAAGCATTGATAGTCCTTGTTAACTAATTAAGTAAAGATTATCATACTTACATCTGTATGATAAAGAGAGTGATTATTCTTTCAATTTTGTACAGTCCAATTATTCTGATTACACCAAGAAGAAGTTATACAATACATATCAAGATTATCTGGCCATACATACAATCTATTATATTTTTTTTCATGTTTGTTTTTATAGAGTAAACCAATCTGTCCTTTATCATAAAAAAGATCCGGAAGTTTATATTCTTCAGTTTTATATTTGTTTGCATAGCTTGGATCATATGCACACGGAATATCTCGCATCAAAAATAATGTCGGCCTTTTATTAAAGCGAAAATCAGTTACAAATACTGCGCCCTTTTTATTCAAAAAAGCCATTCGAGGTTTTGATCCTTCGGAAGTTTCGTATGCATTATCTATTGCAATATCTTCAAACATATCTTCTTCTTGTGTATCACTCGTAAATAACACTTGCTTTATTGCTATATCTAAGGTATCTTTTCTTGCTTTATTCTGAGCATAATAAGTGATACTTGCTACTTTTCCTTCTTGTGTAAGCCCTACATATTGACTGTAATTATACTTTTTATTATCACCTATATACAAAATCTTTTTAAACTGATGGTTCACTGCCCACTGAATATATTCAGGAACATCATTATAATCATTTGAATGTGGTAGATAACCTAATGTTATAAAGAAAGGATTTTCAATAGCCTTTGGATCAAGCATTGTTCCCGTACACAAAAATCTATTGCTATTTGGATGTAATAATAAAGAACTTAACATATCTTTTTGCATATAAAAAGCTTCTTTTATGGTATGACAGTATTCACCAGCCGTTTTTGAACATTCAAATGCAAGTAATCCAAAGTGTGTTCTTCTTTCTACTCCACACAATACTCTTTCATTGTTATTTATACCGTCAACAAAAACGTTTATCGCTAATCCAGCAGAATATTCTAAAGGAATATTCCATATATCTTCTGTATTATAAGTATCTTTACTTATACGAAACGAAGGCCTTCCATATCCCATAAAACAGCCATACCATACCTGTACATCAGGTAAATAATTTTGTTTTGGTATTGCTGCCATATCTTCAGGTTTTGCAGATCCCATAGTGGTGTATTTGACTGGAATAATCTCTCTATGTGCATAAGGTGTCAAACATGTTTCGCCAGTTGATTGAGCTTTTAGTAAATACCATACTTTAGTTTTATCTATATTAGATAATCCTATTATTTTTTTTATGTCTTTTGGAGCTTTGTTAAATTCAAACATATCCTGATTACTATGTTGTTTTTCAGTACTTTGATTGTTATGTATTATAGTATTAGGTACTTGTTTCTTATTAGAAATAAAATATGAGTATATTTTTTTACTTAGAATTTTATATGAAGATAATGAAAAAAATTTTTTAATAGTTAACCAAGATGCTAAACTATTTTGTATACCTATAGAGTTAATTGGTACAGCTATTTGTTTTGCTATATATCGGTTGGTGTTAGCTTCAAGAGAAGGTAATACTTTACTATTGCTTGAAAATAATTGATAAATATAGGTTGAAAATTGGCCTATTTTATACCGTACACTATTATCATTCATACCATAATTTGTAGTATCGAAAGATACAGTTAAACAAATATATATACATATTCTTGATAGTGTCATATATTAAATCTTTCGTTTTGAATAATACATATGAAAGATAAAAGTACTAATATGATTTGTCAACACGGAAAAAACTTATATATGTGCAAAAAATATTTTAAGGTTATTTTTATGTCTGATGAGTACCCATATACTTGTACATACAAAAAATAGAATGAGTTCTTCTGAGCAATGCATATACCATGCAACTATTGGGACCATCAACGCAGTCATAACTGATGCAATACCTGCCACACAGGTAGTAATACAAACACCTATCCAAATTAATGCTGCATAGAATGCTATATGCCATTTGAGTGCACACAAGAGTCCAAACAAAGTAGCAACGCCTTTTCCCCCTGACCAGCTAAGAAATGGTGAATACCCATTAGCTACTAAATGCAACAATGCTGCACAATATATAACAAATGGGGAATATGATAAGTATTGCAATAGTACAATATTAGCAAAAGCTTTGCCAGCATCAAGCAACAAAATAAGACAAAAAAACCGCATTCCCAAAATGCGTGCAACATTAGTAGCACCAATATTACCTGAACCATGTTGCCGAATATCTTCTATACCACAGCGGCGTGCTATTAAAAATCCTGTTGGTATTGCACCAATGAGATATGACAGGCACCAGCTTACAACTATATCAATAAATACTATCATTAGCTACACTTTGGTTAACTGATTAAATCGTTTGGTAAATTCTTGCACAAACGTTACATAATAGCTATACATAGACCATATCGTTAATAGCAATGATATTAATAAAAGAAAATATTCTAACATATGCCACCA
Organism: Candidatus Babeliales bacterium; assembly: GCA_035940365.1. Taxonomy (GTDB): domain Bacteria; phylum Babelota; class Babeliae; order Babelales; family Vermiphilaceae; genus DASZEX01. The sequence goes on from DASZEX010000030.1 coordinate 5,213, forward strand.
CGGTGCTTGCAGGAGTGAAAGTTTTTGATAAGGATGTATAATTAAAAATCCTATATATATCATAACTATTGCAGTACGTACCTTTCCCCATGCAGAAACGGCAAGATCAAAATTATATTGCAAAGCAATTTGCCGTAAACCCATCATGAATAAATCTCTGCCAATAAAAATAATAACCCATACAAAAAATATTTTACCAGCAGCAAGCAAACCAATAAAACAAGAATATAATAAAAACTTATCTGCAATAGGATCCAATGCTCTACCCAAATCAGTTTCTTGGTAATAATAGCGTGCAAGAAAACCATCAATAAGATCAGTTAGACTAAAAAGTATAAATAAAAAAAGAACACATCCATTTATTATATTGTTATTAAACGGCAACAAACCTACAAATGCTATAGGCAAAACTATAGGTGCAATACATAAACGAATTAAAGTAATATATGTTGGTACTGTTATGTTAGAAGCTATATGTGAAAAATCTGAAATCATATAGTTTTATATCCATAGATAAAAAAATATGGTAGCGGTGCAGGGACTTGAACCCCGGACCTACGGATTATGATTCCGCCGCTCTAACCACCTGAGCTACACCGCCACAATCGTTTAGACTTATTTTTAGCTATAGTATATCTAAATTTTTATAGTTTGCATACCTAAAATATTAATTAGAAAGTTAAAAATAGAACGTAAAAAGAATAAACCAGCAATTAAAGTAGCGCCTATACCCAACATCAGGGTCACTGCAAAACCTTGTACTGGCCCAGTACCAAAGTGATACAAGACAATACCTACAATTAACGTAGTTATATTTGCATCCAAAATTACCGTCATTGCACCAGAAAACCCTTCATCAACTGCTTTTTTCAATGGTGTTCCTGCTGCAAGTTTTTCTTTTATTTGCTCAAAAATTAAAATGGAAGCATCAATAGCCATTCCCACGGTTAAAAGCATTCCTGCGATGCCGGGTAAGGTTAAGGTGGCTTTCATCCATACTAGACCAGTAAGTATCAAAAGCAAATTATACAAAAGTGACATAAATGCAAATATACCTGCAGTTTTATAGAAAAATAAACTAAATAAAAGAAGAATAGCAAGGCCTAGCAAACATGAATATAATGCGCGTTGTATTGATTCAATACCCAAGGACGGCCCAATCGCACGTTCTTGTATAAAATTTACCGGGGCTACAAAAGCTCCTGATTTGAGTAAAAGCGCTAAGGTGCGAGCTCTATCTGCTGTAAATCCACCAGTAATAGTTCCAGAATCACGCAACGTTGCTTGAATAGTAGCAACCGATATTATTTTATTATCAAGTACTATAGCAAGAGGACGTCCAAAATTTTTACTCGTTAATTCATAAAATTTATCGCCACCTTCCCGCGTAAGTGTAAATGCCACTACAGGCTCAATTCCATGAGGACCACCAAGTGCTTGATGTGCTTCTTTTAGATGGCGTCCAGTAATAGTTGCATATTTATGTACCAAATAGCAGTGTTCCCTGCCGGTGACATCATCTATTTGACAGAGAATTTCTTTGTCATGAGGAACATCACCTTCAAGTTCGTATAAAAGATCTTCTTTGCTTGGTGCTTCACGATCAACTAATTTAAATTCAAGCTGTGCTGCACGGCCAATCATTTCTTTTGCTTGATTTGGATTTGTGACGTCAGGTAATTCAATAATAATATTATTATCCCCTTGCCGTGCTACGGGAATTTCTGCCACACTTAATGGGTTTAATCGAGTTTTAAGCACTTGTATATTACTTAATACTGCGTCATTTTTTATTGCATTAATACGAATATCACTATAATGCAATTGTACTGTATTCTCTTGTGTTTCTATTTTAAAGTCTGATGACATATCTTGTGCAACGCGTGCCGCATCTTGCGCACTTTGCATAGAATCAAAGATACAAACAATAGCATTATGTTCTACATATTTTGATGTTGGTAATTTTTTATGTACTTGCTTGAGGTGTGCTTCAAATGCATGCATATCACTAATAAGTTCTGCTTCTATTGCCTTATCCACTTGGACTTCAAGAGTAATAAAGGTACCGCCCACTAAATCCATACCGAAACGGAGTTTATTGCGCAAGGGTGTTATATAATATATTGATGCAATGGCTACAAGCATCCACCACGTGAATGAAGAAAAAAAGGCTCTACGTGCAGCAAAGGTCATGAGTTTACTCCTTGATTGAAATCAATTATGTATATTGGCTTCACTATTACTCTTATATAGAAGCATTTGGTGCCGAGAAGGGGACTCGAACCCCTACAGGAAAAATTCCCACAGCCCCCTCAAAGCTGCGTGTCTACCAATTCCACCATCTCGGCTCACTAAGCAATCCTGTAGAAATGTACCATAATTAAGGCTTATTTACAACTCAGTTTAATAGAATAAAAAGGCTATCTATATAAAAATAAGTAGTAGCGGAATAAAATAAAATGAATCACTCAATGATATTTTCTGAAGAACATGTATCAAAAATAGTAACATTTAGCCTACTACACCTATACCAAAATTATCATTAAAAGTAGCAAGCAAATCTTTTACTAGTATATACTAAGTACTACAAATAAAAAAGATAATGCCTGATAGTAATAATGATTTTATTTTTACTATTATTATTTTCTAAATAAACGTATTATTTTTTTAGGTATCCATAGTATCATATTCCATACCGCTGATATACCATAGGAAACAAAATCAAATGTACGTGCTATTATTCCTTTTTTTATTATTGGTTTTGGTGTTGGTTCAGGTTTTTGTTCTTCCTTTGATGTAGCAGGTTCCTGTTGGCTTATTTTTTCTACACTGTATTTTAGATCAATGCCTTTTTCTTTGAGTGTTTGCATAGCATTTTTGATTCTTTCTACTTGTTGCTTAGCATTATTAATAAGCTGATCAAAATATCGTTGTAAATCTTGTTCTAAATAGCGCTGGATATTTTTTATATTACGCCAAGAAGCATCTATTTTGTAATATAATTCACGAGCCTGTGTATCACTTAAAATACGTGCAATTTCTTTTAAATAATTCCAAGCTTCTTTTTCATATGATGTTGCGCGAGATCTTTGTTGCATTACTCGTTCAATAAGTTCATCGGCTGCATTTTCTAATAAAACGATACTTTGTGCATCACGATGTAATTGTTCTATAAGTTCCCGGTCTTTAATGAGAACATCGAATAATTCCCGTTCTTGTTCATTCAACATACCTTCTTTTTGCCGCTCTTGTTCAATTCGATCAATGAGTGATGATAATGTAGCTGCCAATTCTCCTTGGCTAAAACCAATATCTACAAAAAATGGATCAAATACAGTTTTATCAAGCATAGTACGTTTTGCATAATATTGTAGCCGATCTTCTTCTATTTTTTCTACTGCGCCTTCAATTTTATCATACTGTTGTTCTCCTCGTTCCCACCATCTTTTTTTAAAGTGCCAATTGCCTCTAGGTTCTGCAAGTTGTACCGTATCAATTCCTGTGACTGCAGATTCTATTGTTTCAGGTTCTGTTGCAGGAATTTCCTCTTTTTGTTCAATCGGAGGAGCCGGTATTTGCATGTCTGAAGGTATTTGCGGTGCTGAAGGCATTATAGATTGATCAACAGGTTGCAATGATGGTTCCATATTTTGCATAATAGGTTGCTGTGGTTGTGTTTCTGTTATTGGTTGCTGCATTGCTGGAGTAGTACTGGGCATACCGGGAAAGGTGGAGGCAGGAGGAAATCCCGGAATATTCATCGCATATATAGTATAAGAAATATTAATAGATACAAACAGAAAAAAGTAGGCCAACCATGTGGTACCTGTATGCATTGTATATCCTTTTCCTTTAATATTATAATACAGCCGCTAAATCATGTAATTCTTCCATAAGCGCTTGTGATAATTCTTGTGCGTCTGGTGATACATATTGCCATCGAACGCCCATTTCAATATCTACTAACAATGATTTATCACTTTTCACTTCTATGATATCTGCACGTATAACATTCATTAAAGGGTTTATCATAGAAGGAGCCCGTACAACCCCAACACGTCCTAAAACACTATACGCTATATTACCTTCTCCCATAAAACAAAACATTACTTTTTTTTGCCATACCATATTATGATAACTCGTATGTTCTTTGTGTATCGTTAATAAGATACTTTCAGAACCTTTAGGATATATCCATTGTATCGGCATTGTATTTGGAATACCTTTTTCTGAAAAGGTTGCCAGAACCCCTATTACCTTACCTGTTTTTAATAATTGAAGTAAATCATCTGGTAATTGAACACCCATATGTTTTGCCATAAAAACCCCACAAAAATCGAATTAAATAAATATCATTTTATATATTAATTATCTATTTACTGTGACAATTGAACGAGTATCTCATTTTCAACAGCAAATCCTTGATGTGTTAATCTAATTGCATCTCCCTGCCATTCAATGAGTTTTTTTTGCTCTAATATATATACCGCTGCATTTATTTTTTGACGGGATGCATCAGAGCTTTTTTCAATAATTGTATGCCACTTAACTCCTTTTGGCCTGCGCAATCCAAGCATAAGTTGCTCTAAAAGAATTTGCTGTTCTGTTAATGTTTCACAAAAAATAAACGTTTCCTGTTGTCGTTCTATTGAATCCATATATCGCATAATATTTTTTTCATTTTGAAATCGGCATACCCCATCAAATGAACATGCTCCAATCCCAAAACCTCTATAGGGAATTCTATCCCAATAAGCACTATTATGGCGAGATTCATATCCAATTTTTGCAAAATTAGATAATTCATATTGTATAAAGTTATATTTTGCAAGCATTTTGCACGTCCATTTATACAAAGAAACAATCTCTTGGTCATCAGGAAGTATTATTTGATTAGTATGTACTTTTTTATATAAGGGAGTTCCTTCATGTATAGTTAAAAAATATATAGAAATATGTTTAATAGGCCACTGCAAAACTTCATTAATTGTTTTTTTCCATTCTTGGGTAGAAACATCAGGTAACCCTAAAATTAAATCAATGGATATATTATCAAAAACACCATCCACCCATTGCAGTAAACTATATACTTGATCAATACTTTGATGACGATTTAGCGTACGCAAAACAATATCCTTTGTACTTTGAATCCCAATGCTTAATCGATTAATACCAGCTTTAGACCATACTATAACATGATCTTGACTATGTACTGTACCTGGATTAACCTCAAAAGCAATTTCTGCGCCGGAGGTAATATTGAACTCCTTTTTTAGTATACTCATCATGTCAAGTAGCAAATGAGTAGGATACGTACTAGGAGTCCCTCCACCAAAATGGATTGTTTCAATGGCTGTATTACTCCGCTGAGTCTGAGCAAATATTTGTATTTCTCGTATTAATGCTGCATGATAACGATCCATAAGATGATCTTGCTTTGCAAGAGCAACAAAGGGGCAAAAATGACATTTATAAGGGCAAAAAGGCCAGTGAATATAAAGAGATTTGGTATGCGTTGCTGTATTATATTGCACAATATTTCCACATTATACGCTTTCGCGCTTATTATTAATAAATGATTGGGTAGAAATAATAAAATCACGCGCTATGTTATAATCCGTATGCACTTGCGCAATATCGGCATTCATACGGGCAAATTTAATAGTAATACTATGCTCAAAAATTGGTAATAAAAAATGTAATAGAGCATTATGACTCTCTTGTATTTTTATATGCATTTCTTGGTCACTTACATGGTAATGGGCAATACTATACTGTATATAAACGTATTTTTTCAATAAGTTAGTAAGCTTATCATAAAAAAATGCAATCTCTGCATTAGTCATTACTTTTTTGGGGTACAATAATTCTAAATTTTTTAGATATAATAACCATGGATCAGTATATACTATGTATTGGTATTTTTTATAAAAAATATAAGCAATTGCCAAAGCACCTATACAGAGTATGCCACTCAAAGAAAAAGCTATTGCTTGTATTACCCATTCTTGTTGCCAAAATGGGATATGGTATACGGAATAAATATCATATAATCCTATTATTTCATTGTTCATATAAACACCTTAATGCCCTATACTCGAAGATAATAATTGTATGAGTTCATGCGCAGGCTTTTGGTGATTTACTATATCAAAGATAGGTACTCCATATTTTTTAAACGTATGGTTTTGTGTTTGTATACGGTTATGTAGCAAAGAAACTGAACCATTGCATATTTTTGGTATATGTATATAAGATTGTGTACCAGTTTCTTGATCTTTCATAAGTAACAATCCCTTACCTGGCAATAGACGTTCAACAGTATCAAGATAACGAATAGCGCATACCATATGCCGGTACACCATTGTTTTTATTGCTTTTTCCAAAGTATTATCAATAAAATCTGAAACTATACATACAAGCGATCGCTCTTTTAGTATAGATAGTTGTTGTGATATACTCAGTATACTAGTAACTGGTTTTTTAGGTTTATACATATATAATGTATGTATAAGCTTACGTGCATGGACAAGTCCTGTTCGTGCTGGTATATATAGCTCAATATCATCACTATATAATAGTAATGCTACTTTATCTGAACTATAAGCGGCAATTAAAATCATCACGCTGGCAAGCCATATAATTTTTTCATATTTTTCTTCAATACCATATATCATTGATGTAGACACATCAACCATTACACATACGGTGCGTGTGCGTTCTTCCAAATATTGTTTAACTCGTATTGATTGTGTACGTGCTGAAGAAGCCCAATCGATACTGCGAATATCATCTCCTATATAGTATTCTCTTAATTGATCAAACTCAAATCCCATTCCTTTTAAACGTGATTTGTTCTTACCAATTAAAAAATTACCCAATAATCGTTGTGTATATAACTCTATTTGGCGAATATGCGCAATAATATCTGATGAAATATGCATATACAATAAATAGTTAAAATACCCAATAAGATTTTAATATTTCAGGCAATGTAATAGTTCCATCTTCTTGTTGATATGTTTCCATAAGCGCTACCATTAATCGCGGTATTGCAAGAGAAGAAGCATTAAGCGTATGTACATACGCAGGTTTTTCAATTTCTAATGGTTTATATCGTATCAGACCTCGGCGCGCTTGAAAATCAGTGCAGGTGCTGGCTGAAGATACTTCACGATATTCTTTTTGCCCCGGTAACCATACTTCAATATCATACGTTTTTGCTGATTGAAAGCCGGTATCTTGAGTTGCCAATAATGATACTCGGTAATGCAAGTTTAATTTTTTTAAAATATTCTCTGCACAAGCTATCATACGATCTAATTCTTGTTTTGAATTTTCTGGTTGACATATGGTTACAAGCTCAACTTTTTCAAATTGATGCATTCTAATAAGACCACGCTCATGTGCTCCATAACCACCTGCCTCTCGTCTAAAACAACTGGTGAGGGCAGTCATACAAATAGGTAACTGTTCAGCAGGTATAATAGTATTACGATATATATTAACTAAATTAACTTCAGAAGTAGGTGTAAGGTATAATGCATCTGAAGGTATGTGATATGCTTGATCTTTAAATTTGGGAAAATTACCTGAAACTGTTAATGATTCTTCATTTACCAAAAAAGGTGGTAGGATAGGTTCAAATCCATGATCTTTATTATTTTTAAGCATAAATAAACCAAGTGCATATAATAGCCCTACCGCATCTTTTTTATATAAAGCAAAGTTACTTGCTGTCATGGTTGCTGCTACTTGGAAATCTAACCACCCCAAATTCATTGCTAATTCTACATGATTTTTGGGTTCAAAGTTCCAAACTGGCTTTTGCCCTATTATTCGTACAACTTTATTATGTTCAGGTCCACCTACCGGCAAGATTTCATCAGGAATATTAGGACATGCTAATAAAAGTTTATTAAATTCTTCTTCTACTATGGTTAATTCTTGTTCTTTTTGTTTAAGCTGTTTACCTATAAAAATTGATTGCTCACGCAGATCAGTAGTCAAACCAGATTTAGCCCTTTGTGCACATTCATTTTTTTGATGTCTCAGATGTTCTACTTCTTGTTTGAGTGAACGAACCTTTATATCACTCGTATAGAGTTCTTGTATATTACAATGAGGATCTTTTGATTGAAGAAGATTTATTATACGCTCAGGTTCTTGCCGCAATAATGCTAAGTTAATCATATATAGTATCCTGAAAAAACAAAGTGCTATTATATATATAATATATCAGGTACTTAATAATAGCAAAAAAAGAGGCAGAAATTACCTGCCCCTTTTTGGGTAATAGACATTCTCTAGAAAATGAGCTTGGCTATCCTAATCTTACCGATTTAACACCTTCACGTAAATTTTTGCCTGGCTTAAATCTTGGAATACTTACTTTTGGCAATTTTATACGTTCTTTTGTTGCCGGGTTTATACCAATACGTTCAGGCCGGAATGAAGTCCAAAAACTTCCAAAACCGGTTATTGCTACACGTTCACCTTTTTTCAAAGTACGAACTACTGTCTTGAAAAATAAATCCAAGACATGCGCAATATCTTTTTTGCTGAAGCCTGTCGCTTCACTTAGCTCATTTATAAGTTCACTTTTATTCATAAAGGCACTCCTACCATAAGTGTGGTTAGTAATATAAAAAAAACACTGCGTCGATTCCAAAATATTATATTTTTTATCATCTTAGAGTAATATATAGTAATTGGATACAATTTTGTCAAATCTTTATACAAAAAATAGTGTAAAAAGGCTCAATAAAAAATTTCAACAAAATCTATATGTATTTTTATATACACAAAAAAATAGGAAGTCACAGCAATGTTTATTGATACGCATGGACATCTTAATAGTATGATTAGTCTAACATTTGATAAATCTCTGACACCCCAAGAGATACATAATGCTCAAACTATTATTGACGAAGCACGAGCATACAATGTACATACTATAATTAATGTAGGTACCAGTTTAATAGAAAGTAAAAATTCAATAGCACTTGCACAACACTATGCTGCTATATATGCCACCGTTGGCATTCATCCAAATGATTGTACCAGTTCATGGCGCACTGATTTTGCTGAAATTACTACATTAGTCAAAGAAAAAAACAAAAATAAAATAGTTGGTATTGGTGAATGTGGTATTGATATGCATTATCCTGACTATAATTTAATCCGCCAACAAGATGCATTTCGCGCGCATATTGAACTTGCATTGACCTATGACCTTGCTTTAGTGATTCATAGTAGAGATGCCTATGATGAAACACTGAGTATCCTTGATGAATATAAACAGGATATTAAACGTGCTGTCATGCATTGTTTTTCATATGATCATGCATATGCACAATACATTACTTCACATGAATGGTTACTTGGTATTGGCGGAACATTAACGTATCCGAAAAATACCATATTGCAAGATATCATAAAAAATATAGATATGCGTTTTGTAGTACTTGAAACTGATGCACCATTTTTGCCACCACAATCTCTGCGTGGCAAAAAAAATCATCCAAAAAACATACCACTTATTGGGCAGTATATTGCTGATGCACGCAATGAGTCACTGGAATATATAGCACAAATTACTACCGATAATGCACGCAGATTATTTGCGCTATAGTGTATATATTAATTTATTGCACTATACATACACTAGTATTAAATGGGTTAATATTATGCGGTATTATTGGCTTTACTTTTTCTGGATGCATACGATAATACACATCGCGAAAATAGTTGGAATTACCATCTGATGTTTTTGCTAGCCAATAGAAATAATAGGGATTAATTGGCCGATAATCTTTATTAGTATCAGGTCGGGCTATAACACCATTCATTTCATCATGCCATGTGTACATACGATTCAATAGAGTATGAGCAGATGCTTGATCTTGGGCAGTCCACTGTTTTTTTTTGTGCAATTGCTGTGCGGCATATAACAATATCCAAGCATCCCATTCTTCTGGAGAACGTGCATGCAAACACAGATTCCTTCTTGCACAATCATTGAGTATTATTATTTGGCGTGTTGATCGATTTGGCGTAAGCCCTTGCCAATTATCAGCGTCAACAAACAAAAATACGGGAGGTACTGTCTGGTCAATTGAATATACTCCTATAAAGCATTCATTTAACCAACGACCTTTATTTGTTATCTTAACCACAAACTTATTGGGCATATAATCAATAGCATATATAGACCGGGGATAATAGCCTTTCGGTATATCTACAATATATTTGGATAATTCTTCTCCAGGCTTATATCGTATGCATTCTATTATATTTTCATCTTCAAAATGTATTACTGCACTATCTGGTGATGGCATACATACTTTTATAGTATTATGTGGTTTACCTAAACTACATATTTTTTTAATATAAGAAGCATTGGCATTTTTTTCTATATTGCCGGGAAAAAAATCCATAGTCGTTTTATCTTGTGGCATAATAATATCACAAAGCCAAAGTTCTTCATTTAACAGGCGAGAAATAATACAACGAGATCCATCAGATGCCAATGCACAAGGAATAAAATTTATATCTTTATTTCTTATTATTTCATCAGGTCTTATTGGTTCTACACAGAGATATGTTGTTTTATAATTATCTATAGAATAATAACCTGATAATACATACCTCCTACCAGTGGGAATAACCCATATTTCATTATCAACAAAACAAAGCGAATTGGTATTATCTGGCCCGCACAAACGCACAGAGTGAACCACATCGGAGTCATCATAGGATATAATACGTACATATGATATACCAAAAGAAAAATATTTGTGATCTATTAATTTTGCTGATATTTGTTTATTGTTATGCGCGTCGTGTACTGTCAATACACCATTTTCATTAAACGCCCATGGATAATCCTTATTGTATTGTTTGGACGTATATAATTTTTTTTGCAATAATTTTTTTTGTACCTGCACAGGATTTTGATGATAGCAATAGGATTTGATTTTTTCATGAATTTCTTGTGGCATAAGCTGCATATACAACAGAGCATCAAACGGTTTTTGCTCTTGATTATTCATTGCTTGTAATCCACTAACCAATAGTAATGCTCCATATACTATCATCATATAAGTTCCTTTTTACTATATTCATAAATTACGATCAAGCCATACGTGTGAAAGTGCACCAATAACAAAAAATAGTACATAGAAACATCCTATTGATGCAATAGCAGGAAAAAACCGGCTGAGTAATAACCACACTATAATTCCCAGCCATATAATAACCCAAGGTTTATGTGTATACCCACGATGCTTGCCTAGTAAAGGTAAGATCGATATTAACACAATACTTAATATAACCTCAAATGGTATATGTGGTGGTGCTTGTTTGCAATGCCATATAGACCACAACAAAAATAAGACAATAATCCAATAAAAATAACGTTGGCCTTTGCTTTTGGTATCAATATCAGGAAATAATGCGCCGGCACAGGTAGCTACACATAAACCTATAAGGGTACATACATTCACGGGCATCAAGGTATATAAAAGAAATGCCATCAAACTATATATAACCATTCCACCTATCAAATGACCACGATAACCCGGCATACTTACTACCCTATTTTCTATACGTTCTACCGAACACAATTCGCGATTATAGAGTATACTAAAATATGCAAACTATCTATTGAAAAAATAAGATACTACCTATAAATTCGTCATGTACATCAGTTTTATGGTATAGTGATGTAGATAAAAATTATTTTTTTATGGAGGGTTGTATGGATTTTTGGCAAACGCCATTACAGATAAGAAATTTAAAAATACCACGCTTTATTGGTGGTCCCCTTGATAATATTACTGATTCACCATTTAGGCAATTAGTGCGATCATTTTCCACTGATGAACTTTTATATACTGAAATGAGACATGTTGCTTGTGTTGCACATGATGCCAGTGGCCATAAAGCATTAAAGTTTGAGCAATGGGAACGCCCACTTAACTTTCAGGTAGCTACTAATCGCATTGAAGATATAGATAAAGCAATTGAAAAAATTCTTGCAGTTGGTGTTGATAGTATTGACCTGAATGTTGGCTGTCCTGCCAAAAACGTGATTAAATCTGGTTCAGGCTCAGCGTTAATGGCTGATATATCGCGCTTTGAATCTATTATAAAACATTTTCGTGCATTACTTACTACTATACCATTTACTATCAAAATACGTGCAGGATTTAAAGAATGTAATGCTCTTGAGATTGCCCAACGCGCTGAGCAATGCGGCGTTGATGCTATTGCCGTGCATCCGCGTCTGCAGACACAAATGTTTGCCGGTAGGCCAGATTATGCTCTTATTGCTACTATCAAAAAAACAATTAAAATACCAATCATTGTATCAGGTAATATTATCAATTGGCAAACTGCCAAATTGGCCTATGAGCAAACCGGTGCCGATGGATTTTTGATTGGCCGTGGTATTTGGGCACGACCTTGGAAATTAAAAGAAATGGCACAACATGCAAAAGGAAATGCATATATAGTAGATCAGCGAACTATTATTACCTATGCATTAAAACATTTTGATAGCATGCTTACGTATTATGGCATACAAGATCTGTATGCATTCCGCAAACATCTTCCGCTTTATATTAAGGGAATTGCTGATGCGACTATAGTCCGCTCTCGATTAGTGCAATCTACTTCAGCTGATGAAATTAGAACGGTTCTGCATTCCTTATTACCATAGATTGGTGTACGTTATTGATAATGAAATCAGGGTTCATTTATATCAATACATAAGTGCATTATATGAAAAAAATAGTAGCTATATTCTATGTTCTCATGCTTAGTGTATGTCTTTGGTTTTGGCATATTTCTTTTATCAGGTATGCCACAAATCTAGGTTCATACATGATATATCCTATACGCATGCTACATCACAAAATACAAACACAATGGCATTTTTGGTGTACTATTATACAAACCAATAATACCTATATTAATCGTATTGCAGACTTACAAAAGCAGATAGATACTCTACAAGCAGAATCTATAAAATTGAATGCAGTCATAACATATATAGAAGAAACAGAAGATTTACAGTTATTTAAACAAACATTTGATCATGCAGATGATATTATTGCACACATTATTGGATGGTATATTACACCACAGGAACATTATATAATAATAAATAAAGGATCAAGTTCTGGTATACATGCAGATATGATAGTGCATTATAATAATATGATACTCGGACGTACTATAGAAGTATTTCCTTGGTATACTAAAGTACAATGCATTACTGATCCCAAAAGTTGTATACCTGCCTATATGGCTCATAGTGATACTCATGGCATATGCCAAGGTATCGGTTTGGCTGATGAAATGGATCTTGCATGGGTTAGTCATTTACAAGAAGTAAATGTAGGTGATAAGGTCATCACCAGCGGTGAAGGCCTTATATATCCATGTGGCTATATGCTGGGAACCGTAATAGACAAAAAACCAATCGGATTATATTATGCAATTAAAGTAAAACACGCTATTGATCCTCGGGCAGTCTCTTATTGTCTTATTCATGATCGCAAACAGTAAATAAAATAGCAACCGCTATAAAATTACAAAAAATAGTTGTATTCCTTCATATTTACGTTATACTAGTCCGTGTCTGTAGCAGAAATAGTTAGGGCGGTTAGCTCAGTTGGTAGAGCATCAGTCTTACAAACTGGGGGTCGCAGGTTCGAGTCCTGCACCGCCCACCATACATCAGATGTTTGATATATTCCTCGGTAGCTCAGTTGGTAGAGCAAACGACTGTTAATCGTTGGGTCGCAGGTTCGAGTCCTGCCCGAGGAGCCATATTTTGGGGGCTGTAGCTCAGTTTGGTTAGAGCGTTCGCCTGTCACGCGAAAGGTCGCGAGTTCGAGCCTCGTCAGCCCCGCCATCGTTGCCCATCAGTCGCTTTTATGAATAAATCAAAGGGTTTTTGTGCGTCATAGACGATGTTTTCACCGGTTAATGAAACGTTCGAAAGTACCAGTTTTATTAGACTGCCAGAAAACCCCACAGCCTTATTCTTTATGAATAAGGCGGGCCTTTCAAGGCTGGGGATGAATGGCTGCCATCAATATAATCTTAATTAATTCCTTTGAAAAACCCCGGACTTTAGTCCGGGCGAAATTTATTTTCCTCTATTTAAATTAAAATGTGATTCAAAATCAGATGATTCAACTAGTTTATCATCTATAAATAGTTCTATTCGTGGTTGATATTGAGAGGCAATATCAAAAGTCCATTCTGAATCATCTATTAAATAATGTTTAAAATCCAATGCTTTCATTATACCACCTGATTCTTCCTTTAATGATTTCATATAATCAGAGTTTTCAGATTTATATAATGGACCACATGAATCTACTGGTTCAGCATATATAGCAAGCTTTGCTCTATATGTTTCATTCATATTTCTGCATATTGCATCTCCAAAAAAAGTAATACGTAACCTAATGTTGTCTTCAGGTTCATATTTCTTTAAATTTATAACAAGTTCTTCAAAGGTATGCGTAAAAGAATTAATATAATATCTATAGGTTCTGTTGAGTTTTGTAATTTTTCACTTTCTTCATAACGTGATCTAGTCGATGTAATTGGCATGGCGGCAACGGTTAAATTTTACAAAGAATATATATTCATAAAAACAACGTCCTGATCAACGAAATGCGATAT
>DASZEX010000031.1:0-14988 GCA_035940365.1 Candidatus Babeliales bacterium
GCTTCAAATACTTTGCAAAATTCATCAACATGGTAAAATATTGTCACGAGCATGTACTTCTCCTTTTTTTGAAGTGATTATAAAAAAAGTCTAGTACATTGCTCGTTTTTTGTTAAATTTCTAAAATCGAACTCGCGTTAACGTAATATAAAAAAACTAACCACTATTTTTTTCATAATATCTCTCAAAGAATCATACGTACTATTTTACCTGGATAGCTTCAATTTTCTGTACCAACCAATACTTATAATTGTAGATTTATTTCTTCGTAAATATTTTTTTAAGTATGAAAAACAAAAGATTATCGATTGCACTTATCGTAGTAGATGTATTGCATATTACAGTAACGGGTCTTATGCGTGTTGCCGTTTGTATCAAATCTTTATATACCTGCGCACCTCTTTTGAGGGTACGTTTTTGAGTAACAAGATCAACATCGTATAAGCCAAATTTTTGTGAATATCCGCGGTTCCATTCAAAATTGTCAAGCAATGACCAATAAAAGTAGCCGCGCACATCATATCCATCATACAATGCCTTTGATAATGCATACAAATATGATTTAATATACATACCACGATACACATCATAGGTATCAGCAACGCCATTTTCAGTAATATAGATGGGTTTGCCCAACTTTGATAATTGTACTATCCCTTCATATAATGATTCAGGGCATATAGCATATGGCATCGATGTCATTAATTCTCCATCTTTTCCAGACGGATATACCACCGGAAATTCTGGCTCTGGCGCTGGCTTGAGGCAGAGGGCATCACACACACGAGACCGCATTACCATACGGGAATAGACATTAAGGCCAATAAAGTCATAACATTGCGGTGCATCGGCAATAGTCATTCGCCATCCAGGAATATACGGAAATAAAGTACCAGTTTGCAGAAAATGAAGCATAGCATCATTGAATATATAATTCATGAATGCAGTAGGAATTTTTTCTAGTAAGTTAAAACCTGCAATAATAGTTCCAGTCGCCAGTAAACACTTATATATAGCGTTATCTGACAAAGGAATAACATCACCTTGAGAATATATCTGACGATTATTAATAAGCAATGTATGATCATATGTACCTATTGGCAAAATACTACCCAATGCCATTAATAATGTATATGTACCTACTGACTTTAGCATACTGGATCGATATGAACTATAAGACTCAAATGGCGCATATTGATGCACTAATCCTATTTGTGCTTCTTGTCCATGCGGTAATTTTTTTAATGCCCGATAGACATCACAATGTGCTTTGAGCATGTTGCGCATAACCAATGCCGCTTGGCGCAATGCCATTACTTTGCCGGGAGGAAACACGCCCTCTATATAGCCCTCAAATACAAATGGTCCAATTTCATTAATAGTACACCAAAGGCGGACTTTATCTGCCAAATGAGTAAATACATATTCGCAGAACCGCACAAAGTAAAAAATATTAGCTTCTTGTGCAAATCCACCTTTATCTTCAAACCATTGTGGATGGGTAAAATGGTGCAAGGTAATCATTGGTGTAATACCTTGTGCAATTAAAGCATCAATCATATCTATATAATGCTGCAATGCTTCTTGGCAAAATTCGCCTTCTGCCGACTCAATGGCACTCCATTCAATGGATATACGCAATGCATTACAACCCAAATCTTGTATTAATGAAATATCTTGTGGCCATAATTGCCAAAAGTCACATGCTTTACCTGAACATTCATTATTATGAATAGTTGGGTGACCGCGGTGCGTCCCTTGTGCTTCCCATGCAGCCCAATTACTGTGCGGACAATAGTGAGCACCTGATACCTGATATTCAGATAGTGCTACACCACATAATTCTGGCAATAACAATGGCTCACTATATATAGTATTCCACTCTGCTTGAGTCCATTTTTTAATATCTGCTGTAAGATACAATGGATTCGAAAATGATATAAGACAAGCAAGAACATGTAAAAATTTCACGAAAAACCTCCATTTTTCCATAAATATGTATTGGAAAAGGCAATTTAAATTGCTTCTATACGCACAATTGTTTTTGGTTGACGATGACCACGTTTTACCCGAACTTTTTGGCGACGTCTAAATCTATAAACCACTAATTTACGTTCTTTCATATCTTTAAGTATTGATGCAGTAACCGGCGTAGATAAAAAAGGAGTACCTACGTGTACTTGGCCATCTGCAGTTTTGCGCAAAAGAACTTGATCAAAAGAAATAGTATCACCTACATTACCTATTACTTTTTCAATAGCAAGTGTTTTGCCCGGAACGGCCTGATATTGTTTACCACCTGTTTGAATAATGGCATATGAGCCAAAAGTATTTTGTTCTTGCATGGATTTATCCCGTATTTCTGCATTGGTGGCAGCTAATGCCACAGTTATATACCTATATTTAACTAAAATATAGTGTATCATAGGACTTTTTATTAGTCTATAATTAATTTTTATTTTTACAATTTACCTTTATTTTATTTTTAATGTGATGAAATTTATTGCAATTTGAAGTTTTTCTATGGTAGAATAAAGATGACTATATAAATTTTCCAGAATGAGGTTCGAATTATGATTAAAAAATATCTATTATATAGCCTTCTACACATAACACTCGGAATCTTGCCGATTTCTACCTATAGTATGTTGAGCAGATTTGCATCAATAAGATCAGGATATAAACAAGCTACGCCAACACGACAAACAACTATTACTACATTTACGCCAATGCGCTCAACGTTTTCACGTATATATCCTGCTATTACTAATTATTTTCGCTCATTTTCAACATCATATAAAACATATTCACCTACTGCATTATTTTCCAAACTACAAAGACTTATAAATCCTACAGAATATGCCAAAAATCAAGAGGACTTGTTTAATCTTAGAGGACTTGTTTAATCTTATTGATCGACCACGATATCTTGAACAAATGTCACCTAAGTATATCTCTGTTATTAATGCAAAAAAGGACATAACAATACCTGATATATATGGCAAAACCTATACAGAAGCGCAATCACCATTGCGATATATATGCGAAAAAGGGTTACAAGTTAATTTGATTCGCGGTTTTAATCCAACAAGTTCTATTGCCCCTCAAGCCCCAATAAGTATTGATGCTTTCATGAAAGATTTGAATACATCAGCATACTATGCAGATCTTGTACCATTATTTACAAAAAATGGCGCATTTTTGGATTCTACTGAAACTACAGAAGTAATACGTAATTATTTGCTTATTAATACCATTTTTAACCCTATCAAATACAAACAAATGATAGGTAGTCTCCCTTATTATAAAATTACTGCTACAGAACAAAAATATTATGTTAATGACTTGACATCATCATATTGGAAGCCACTATCAACAATGATGGAACCTTTTATTAAAAGTATGAGCAAAAAAGAGGTTGAAGATCTAGTAAAAACTATTGAACCTTTAGTTGCCGGTATTAGAAAAAATATGCTACAAGCATGGGTAGAAAAAGCAGAGAATGCTATTAAAACTCAAAATATTGATTTTATAATGAATGAAGCATTGGCAAATTTACATCAATTTAAACAAGAATTACTTGCAGAGGATACTGCAGGACAAAATATTACGCATCTCTCTGGAGAAGCCACATCCATCACTTATAACCCTGGGTGGTCTCCTGCTTATAAAATACTTGCAGAGGAACTTGCACAAGCAGAAACAGCTCTTGCGCGCAAAACATTATCGCTTGATGTACTTGCTGCATGGTTAGAAGATACTATGAATAAATTAATGACTATGCACGAGAAATATTCGGGATTTAGAGTAAAACCAGAACATGCAGAAAATATAAGAAAAGACTATTTTCAAGACTTTGATATATCACAAACCGCATTATTCAATAAATTACAAAAACGTATTGATATTATAAAACAAAGAATCGCCGCAAACGAAACTGGTACTGCATTTGATGATAAATATAGAAAAGAATTCAATAAAATATATAAAGGTTTTTCTAGGCAAAATTCAAATATCAAACCACTCATTGTTGATAGTTTAGAAAAAATGTAAATATTTTATTTTCCTATACTAAATTTTGTGCCTGTTCCCGTGCTTTTTCTATTTCTACTTTTATATTAATAACATGTTCGCTAATAATAGAATCTACACATTTGGCTGAAATGGTATTGATCTCCCGGGCAACCTCCTGGAGGGTAAAATCTATGCGTTTCCCCTTTTCCAGTGCATCTGACTTCATATAAGAACTAATGTTGGCCAAATGACTTTTAAATCTCACAATTTCTTCATTAATATCCATTTTGTCTAGCATACTATATAAAGCATTTTTTTGCCCCATTGCCAGTAAGGTTTCATCTGCCTTAATTTCTTTGAGCGAATCTACTATCTTTTGCTTTTGCTTTTCCATTACTGCTGCTGAAGAATGCTCAATAGCTTTTATACCGTACTGCATGTGTTCTATGCGGTTTTCTAAATCTTTTTGCAATGCAGCACCCTCCTGTCGTCGCATCTCCTGAACCTGCTGCAATAGCTCTTTGATGGATGCAAGAATAGTAGCAATTCCTTGCTGACTAATAGATGGCTCAGATGTAGAAAAAACATCTGGTAACCGTACTATATGTTCCAATAGAATAGGCTGCTGTATATTACAAGTCTCTTTTATTAATTCAATAGCTGCACAGTACGATTGCACAATAGATAATGCTGGTTGTATAGATTGTATAAAAACATTGGAATTACTTACATGAATAGTACAATAAATATGACCTCGCTGCAATATCTCTTTGGCATATTCAATAATCTGATGTTCCAGTGATGAAAGTGCATAATGAATTTTGAAAGTAGTATCAAAAAAACGGGAATTAAGTGATTTTATACTAATACTTATTTGCGCTTTTTCATTATTTTCCCCAATTATTGTTATGGTTTTGGCCGCAAAACCGGTCATACTGTACATCATATATTCTTTCTATGCCAAATTGGTATATACATTTTGTACATCATCATGATTATCAAGAGCTTCCAAGAATTCATATGCTTTTGCGGCTTTTTCATCGGGAAGTTCAACTTTTCCTTTAGCTATCCAACCAATACTTGCATCTTCCAATGTACAAGCAATAGTATCAAGTATTTGTTTTATACGCATAGCAGTTTTTGGATCACTTATAATAGAAATATCATCATTCATGTTTTGAATATCATCTACTTCCACATCAGCATCAATCAATAATTCTAATAAACCATCTTCAGATAAGTCTGTCTTAATTGTAATAATACTCTTGCGCTCAAACATCCAGGCTACCGTACCACTCTCACCCAAAGTACCACCATACTCATTAAATAATCGGCGCAATTCAGCCACGGTGCGGTTTTTATTATCCGAAAGTACTTCTACCATAATTGCAATACCATAAGGCCCATAGCCTTCATAGGTAAAAGACTCATAGGAAACACCAGGTAACTCACCTGTACCTTTTTTGATTGCACGCTGGGAATTTTCCAATGGCATATTCACTTGTTTAGCTTTTTCAAGCAATAAGCGCAAATGAGAATTATGCGCAGGATCACCACCACCTGCACGAGCAGCCACGGTTATTTCTTTAGTTAATTTAGTAAATGCCTGACCACGTTTGGCATCTTCTTTGGCCTTTTTATGCTTTATTTGTGACCATTTATTATGGCCTGACATAGTAAAAACTCCTTGCATGATGAATATAGATATTACAAATGTATCGTGTTATATCTCTTGTGTCGAGTTTTTATATAATTATGCAAAAAGTTATGTTTTACACGCTCAAAAAATACATCAAATACATAATTTTTTATAGTAAATGCAACATTTTGGAAGTGTAATTTACTCTATAAGGTTATTTTGATAGACTATTACACATTATTACGATATATAGGAACAGAAAATGCTTTTTTGGTATTTAGTTGCATGTTTTTTTTCTATAACATTGCATGGTATGGAACCAACCCCATCAATTGAAAATATTGTGCAAACATATGTTCAGATAGAAGGAACCAATATATTGGATCATCTATGTGAAAATAGCTATTCACTTGCATATACCTATACACAGAGTCTTTGCACAATACGCTTGCTCAATAAACATTTTCAACAAAAAGTAACAGATACTACAAAAAAGCGAAGCGCAGAACTCAATAAGGCTGTAGAAGATATGTTTTTGCGTACCGGTAAATATAATAAAGATTCTGTTTGTATAAATGCTAGAGGTACATCAATTGGTTGGCTACAATCATTTTGTACACAATGCATATCACCAGGACATTGCACCTGTGATGTTTCAGTAGTACCTTCGGCATTATATCGTGCTCAGATTGTTGGTAGTACCTATACACGTCCAAATGAACAAAAACTATCACAGTGGATTGCCAAACCTCGTATTGAAGTACATAAAGTATGCATAGAATCACCTATGCTACGTAACATTATTGATTGCATACAAACTATAAAAAAATGGAACGCTAAAAAAGAAGAACTTGATGATATCTATGTACCCGATTTTACCTATTGTATACCATGGGGTTGCCTTGAAAGTACCGAAAGATATAGTGAAGCCTTACAGCCTTTTAACTTATGCTTTAACTACCATGACGATCTTGAGTTATATTATATAGAAAAACTCAAAGATAACCGCGAGTATTATCATACTTATTCCATTAGAACTCCAAAACACTATTCAAAAGTTAATACCTTGAATTATCAAGGAATATGGAAACAACGTGATGTGGTTTTTACATTTGAAGATGATGATCAAATATATGAGCTTTCCTGTATTACCCACTTGCCAACATTATATGATATATTAATACAAGCACCTAAAATGTATGCTGATGATCTGGTTACTATTAATGCAACCGCTGCGCTTGCTGCTACTGACACAATGCCAAGAAATCATCATGCTACCTTGCGCTATGCACTGCCATCACCAAACAACCATTATAAAATTGATATTCCACAAGAGCATTTGTGTGCGGTTCTACGTTGTGCACAGATTGGAGGCCTTACTGCTGACAATGATAAACACCATTTGATAAATAGGCTATGCTGTGAAAGATATGAGATACACAAAATACATAATTGTACATTTTATACTACGGTATGTCTAAGCCTAAGTGATAGCACAATAAAATGTCATCATCCTGGTGAAAATGAATTTATTTTTTGTACTAATGGCGGCTACTCAAGCTCTAACCACAACGGTCATGATACTATGTTTGCTATGTTATCAAAATATAGTATTGATACCGCTCATTGTTTTACAGAAGAATTGGAACAGTATAAATCTTATTTCATTGAACCACCAAAACCTTATAAGTCCAATGATACTGAACAACCCTTTTTTGTTATTGAAGTTCGCAAAAAACCTAATACACCCAAAGAATTACACGTATGGAAACGTGATCGATTCTGGAATTATAGAGACTCGCAGGTATATTCTGTTTTTCCTCTGTGGCCGTATATGATACCTTTGAGTATAAATGATCCGGGACTTATGATACCTATCAACTTCTGTTACTTACAACAACACAATAATACTCAAAAATCTACGCAACTAATTAATGTATTGACAGAAGAAGAACAACAAGAACAAAAAACTATAGAAAATAGCAGTGAAGTTTTGCCAGATAATGCACCTACTGCACCATTGTATTCAAAATCTTGGCAAGATTATATGATGCAGCCAATCAAAATGATAAATCTGAGTATATGTACTATAAAACCGCAACACTTGATTAATCTTTTAAATCCACAAGTATGGATCAAAGCCTTGTATCCTACTATTGAAAACCTTTGTACTCGAATGAAATCAATCATATAATGATCAGTTTTTGATATGAGTCAGATACTGGTACCCCTTTGGTATATGCAATATGTAGCCAACTAATATTTTAGTCTTCATATATTTCTATTATATTTTTGGCATTATTTAATAATTATAGCATTGTCACTAGTCTGTACAAGATCAAGTTTATAACTAAAAATATAGCTGAAAACCAACAATCAAATATGAGTATTAATAAATAATTGACAAATATGCATTGGTAATTGGTATGCTATTAAAAAGAGTATAAATAATGGATATACATTATGTACAAAAAAACAAACATGCACCCTAAATCACTGTCAGTAGTTATTCTTTTACTTTGTAGTTTTATTTATAGCGCAGATCAACCACAAACTGAAGATATAACATTAAAATTTGTGAATGAACCAGCGACAATAGGATTACGCATTACTAGCAATATTTTATCACAATCCCCAGTTTTCAAAAATTTACCAATTGTGCATGGGGAGGAACAACCTGAGTTGCGTATTAGTCGGAAAGTCTTATTAACATTTCCTTATTTTGAGACAATGCTGAGGACAGGGATTGGAGTTAAACAAAACAACATACTTGAAATTAATAGTAATGATATGCCTTCTGGTGCAATACAATTTTTTACTGATATCATCCAAGTAGTATTAAAATCATATACAGATGTAAATATTTTTTTTAAACAACTTGAAAAGATACCTTATGTTATACCATCAGGAGTAGCTAAAGAACTATCTGATATATTTTTACACTATGAAATTTCCCCTCAATCATATAATGATTTATACAATCTTGCTAAATATTTATATAATGAAGAATCAAAAATGGCACTTATAATTGCATGGAAGGCTGTCTCAGTTTTTAGCGACGAACCCCCACAAGAAGCTATAACTTTGGATCCTGAACTTGATATGATGTTGTCAAAAATGCTTATATACGATGCAATTACTACAACTTCGCAATCTTATGACCAAATGCCCTTATCTTATATTCCAGAATTAGGCAATACAGAAGAATTTAAAGGTCTACAAACAGACTATACACTATATTTTGTACCTACTGCAATACAAAAAACATTTGGATTAATATATTCAAAATCTTTATCAAAAAATTTTCCAAGTATAATTATTATTCAATCATTATCAGGGAATGATAATCATACCATTAATTATCCAATAATAACAGCTGACTATAAAAATAATACATTAGTTTATCTCATAAACAAAAACAACCAACTGGTTTTATGTATAGCTGAATCTATTGATAACCAACCACTTGAATTAAATTCAGATGGATATATTATTCCCTTTGTTGTTGATAATCAAAAAACTAAAATAATTTTCAAATCAGATTCTAATTCTGAATTTTATGTAAAATTAAATAATAAAATATATTTATTTGAATTAGATAAAGAAATTAATTTTTATGAGCCAATTACTATAGATCACATTGAAGATCAATGGAATAAGATATATCTTACAGAAGAAAATCCTATGATACATACATGTCCTGCAATTGAAAACAGCAAAAATAATTTTTTTAATACAACCATCTTACATGCATTCGATTTTCCCTATGAAACAGAGCCATACAGTTTAAATAAAATATATAGAAAAAATGTTGGACGTGATATAAGTATAATACAATGTGCTTGCGATAAAGAAAACAATATACATTATATTTTATTAAAAAAAGAACCTAATATTTATTATGCAATAAGAAGAAGATTTAATATAGATCAAAAACTACAAAAACTTCTTGATTTTATGAATACACAATATATTGAAAAACAAACAAATCAAAACAAACAACTATATCCTGATGCTTTATATTGTTTTCATACAACTAGAAATAAATGGGCATTAACTCCTACTCAACTTAACGCAAAAATGGGTGTATTAAGTGATCAAGTATCAAATATTTTAAAGGATCAAATCCCAACACCAAATATTCCTACTCGATTAAAACATACTATTTCTACACAATTACAACCTATTATAAATAGATATGTAAGGCAATTAAAAACTCCTTTTGGGTATTTCTGGACAGGATTAAAATATGGCCTACAAACCGGCGCACTTGCTATGAGCTTTTTGTATATATCTAGTAAATTACCAAAAGATCTAAAATATCAAACACCTGTACTTGGAATAGGTGGATACTTGTTGTATAAACAATTTAAACGATTACCTTAGCCATTAAATAATATATTATCCCCATAAAATTTTTTAAATAGTTGAGGTAATAATGCTGCTGGAATTTGGCGGCCGCGCGAGGTTTTTTCTAAATATCCCTGACACGCATCAAAAATGGTTCATACACCGTTTCTATGGTATCAGCATCTTCTCCTATTACTGCTGCAATAGTATCAAGCCCTACTGGCCCACCTTTGAATTTTTCTACCATAATTTGCAATATATTAGATAAATTAACTACTTCCTATGTGTTTTTTACTGACATTGTTTTTATATAATGATTAAGTATAGTATTATTTTTGTTAATGCTATATTGCAAGGTTTTTTTGTGATCTACTATATTATCTTGCACGAGCATACCAAGTGCGTACGTTGAAAGACCCATAATACTGGTTGCTCCCCACAAACATGGCACAGAAACAAAAACATTTATCAGATTTATTATTGTTTCTTTTGTTCCCAAATTACTTATCAGAAGTATAGGAAATGCAATCGTTGATAGGGCACTTATTCCAGCCAAACCTAATGTGGTTGCCCCTATACCAGGTAACAATACTCCTGCAAATCCGCCACTTGCATATAAAAATCTTTTTTGACGTACTACACTACGTTGCAGTTCGGTTTTTATTGGATCAGATATTGCATTAAAATCATCTATATTATCAGAAAAGTGCTCATAGCCTTTACTTACATCCGTGAGGTATTTAATTGTATCATCAGGATGCAATTGCATAATACTTTTGATTCGATTAGTGTTAAGCTTTTTACTATAACAGACTGATCTTACTATTGGTCGACATTGTTGTATTATATGATGGGGAACCATAGCATGATCAATAGAACCCATAAACAATACTAATACACTGACTAAATACTTCATTATTTTTTCCTTATTTTTTTATATCTTAGCTAAATGTATCATATAAACGTATGTTGTCCAAGGAATTTTTTGATTAGTTGAGGTAATAATGCTGCTGGAATTTGGCGGCCGCGCGAGGTTTTTTCTAAATATCCCTGACGCATCAAAAATGGTTCATACACCGTTTCTATGGTATCAGCATCTTCTCCTATTACTGCTGCAATAGTGTCAAGCCCTACTGGCCCACCTTTGAATTTTTCTACCACAATCTGCAATATTGTACGGTCAATAGTAGTTAATCCATCTTCCGTTATACCGAGCAATCCTAGTGACTTAAGCGTAAATGCATAATCCGCTTGCTCTTTATGTACTTGCGCAAAATCTCGTATACGACGCAATAATTTTTTTGCAATACGGGGTGTTCCTCGCGCACAACGGGCTAATAATAACGCAGCATCAGCATGTATATGAAATTCCAAAAAACGTGCATTTTGTTGAATAATAGCAGCAAGTGCCTCGTCAGTATAAAAATCAAAACGTTCAGTAATACCAAACCGACTGCGCAATGGCGCTGATATAAGACCACTTTTGGTTGTTGCACCAATTAAGGTAAACGGTGAAATAGGCAAACTTATTGATTTTGCTCCTGCACCTTGGCCAATAATAACATCAATTTTGAACTGTTCCATAGCATTATAGAGCACCTCTTCTACATTACTGGGCATGCGATGTATTTCATCAATAAACAATACCGTTTGCGCATCCATACTTGAAAGTATTGCCACTAAATCACCAGTTCGCTCAAGTGTTGGTCCACTGCAAATTTTTATTGGTACTGCCATTTCATGAGCAATAATGACTGCAAGAGTTGTTTTGCCAAGTCCTGGTGGACCAAATAATAATACATGATCCAAAGGTTCATTACGCATTTTTGCTGCTTGTACATAAATACGTAGTTTATCTTTTAATGCATCTTGCCCAATATAATCATTAAAGGTTTGTGGATTAAAATTAATCGATTGATCTAGGGTTTGTTCTTGCAGTGTTATCAGATCAAGGTCTTGAATAGTTTCCATATATCGTCTATAAAAAAGTTTATATATGCGATATAAGCATAAATATATTGCAGCCATTTTGCAATTATGTACTATATATCACTTCTATGCAATCGCTGCATAGCAATATTTTGTAACCAACCAAGTGCAATAAGAGTCACCCACATATTAGAAATTCCATAACTCATGAGTGGTAAAGGAATTCCAACTACTGGTAATAACCCCAATACCATACCAATATTAATGAACATAGCAAGTACAATAGGTATCAATAAACCCGCTGCCAGTAACTGAAGATATTGTTCTTTTAGATGTGTAATAATAATAAATGAACGATAAAATAATATTAGATATAAAAAAAGTAGTAATAATGCACCGATTAAGCCAATCTCTTCGCACAATACTGCAAAGATAAAGTCTGTTCTGCCTTCTGGCAAAAATTGTAATTTATTTTGTGTACCTTCAAGCAAGCCTTTTCCCCATAGACCTCCTGATCCTATAGCAATAAAAGCCTGCTCTATTTGATACCGCTCTTTATTGGAAGATCCATAGCCAAAAAATACTTCTATACGTTTTTTTTGATACGGTTTTAATACTTTATGTAATACCGGTATCAAACATAATGTACTCAGAAAAAAAAACCATAAAAAAAATCGTGGTATGCCAATTAGCCAACATATAATTAAGCCAGAGAATAGAATAAGCAAAGCAGTACCAAGATCAGGTTGTTTGCGAATTAAAATAAATCCCATTCCCAACATACTCAAAATAGGAATAAAAGCTGTGCCTGGCAAGGGAAGACCCAAATGGGCATTTTGCAAAGTATATACGGTATAGGCAGGTACACATATTTTAGCAAGTTCTGAAGGCTGTAATTTAAATAATCCTAAATCAAGCCATCGCTGCGCACCCATACCAATAGATCCCTTGATAAGAGTAAATGCAAGTAAAAATACCAATATATAAAAAGAAAAATAGCAATAACGCAAGGTTGTGCGATAATCAATAATCGAAAAAATTCCGTATAACAAAAAACCAGTACATATTCCAAATAATTGTTTTTTAAAAAATAATGAATAAGGACAATCGATTTTATATGTAGCACTAAATACAAATAATAAACCTATACCACATATAATAAAAGTAATCAATGCGTTAGTTATATCAAAATAGCGAAAATAGGCATTAATTGAAATTTTTTTAGTTAATAACATAGCATAATGCTTCTTGACTCTCTTTCAGCTATAAAGATAGGCATGCTTTATATAAACAAACATTGCCAAAACGATGCAAAAATAAATCGTATATGAAAGCTATATCTAGATATATTGGATAAATGATACTTATGCTCATAATAGCATGTATAATAAAGAAAATATCAATACCTATCAAAATACTGCTTTCATATATGATTTATTTTTTTATAAAATTCAATTATTAAGATATTTATTTAATTCTTCTTCACGTTTATTTAATTCTTCCCCAACAATTTTTTCTATAATATCTGGATTTTGCAATTTTTTAACAAGTGTCAATGAACGTCTGCAAGCTTCTTCATAAACAAGACGATATGCTGCTAAACCCATATAATTAGTTGCTACTCCAAGACGAAGTAGATTAACTTTTTGTTCATCGGTTAAATCTGATTCATTTTCTAGTTGTTTGCTTATTAACTCTTGACGTATACCTTCTTTTTCAAGTTCTATTTCGATTTTTTCAGATGCTGGAATTAAGATCTTGCCCAAAATCTCGTTATATTGATCAATATCTCCAGAACCTAATAAGAAAAGTTCAATTTCTGCACTAGTTAATGATTTAAGAGCTGGTGCAGATTCTTTGCATACCATAGTATAATACACATTTTTGATATTCGTTGCTGCATACATTATACAAGACAATGATAAGAGTAAGACCAGAGATAATTTTTTCATAAAAGCTCCTTTATGCAACAAATGTTGCGGGGTTTGGAAGTTCTGCAGGAAAAGAATAATTTTCTGTCTTTTTTAATTCAGGAATTATCATTTTATGTTTTTCGTCAAGAGTTTCATATACTTTTTTATATGCATAAAAATATATGTATGCTGAAAATTTAATACATTCATTATGTAAAGCAGTAGAATTTGCATGCAACCCTATCATTTCCCATGAAGAACGCACACTGCGAGCAATTACTCCTCTTAATGCATATAGACGTATGATATTATCATATTTTTTAGTAACACATTTTTGATTAATAGTTTCTACCATAATTGGTACTTGTTTGAAAAATGAATGTATAGACTCAGCTTGAGTGCACACAGTATCATTAAGACTATTTATGTCTTTCGCAAGATCTTTTGCCAAAAGAAGAGCTAAATCTTGGCCTAAAATTCTTAAAGCATCAATAGCATTTTGACACCCAATATACTGCTCAGGAGATTTTTCAATACATGCTTCTGCTCTTTTTTGAGCATCACCATATGCGTAGAGCTTTTCTTGCAATGGTATTAATTTTTTGCAGTATTCTTGTACTGCAGCTAAATATTTAATTGCATGTTGATCTTCTGTCAATGCATCATAGGTTTGGTATAATATATCGCAAAAAGGAATAGAGTATTGTGTAATAGCATAGGCAGTGCTTGCCTGCATAGCTAAAAAATATAAATCATGAATAAGTAGCTGCCGCTCTTCTATAGATAATGTATGTACATAAGAATCTGACCAGTGGGATACTGCTTCTTGTATAGTAGATGTATTATATTGCGCACATAAAAATATCGGTGCATTAATTAATGTAGTAGTTATGTATAGCAATAACAGACAAGTCTTGGTATTTTTCATAATATCCTCTATATTTTCAAATCTGTTAGTAGCATAAAATAGTTTGAGGTTTATGTAAATACCTAAAAATAATGAATGTTATTGATAAGTGATAATGTCCTGTATATCTGATAAATGAAAATGTCCTCTTTTTAAGGCAAGCTGGGAAAGACTAATTAACCAGCAAGCTTCAAGAAGAGGACAACATGAGAAAGGATATCATGGCAAAGCTAATA
>DASZEX010000032.1:0-19090 GCA_035940365.1 Candidatus Babeliales bacterium
CTTCAAATACTTTGCAAAATTCATCAACATGGTAAAATATTGTCACGAGCATGTACTTCTCCTTTTTTTGAAGTGATTATAAAAAAAGTCTAGTACATTGCTCGTTTTTTGTTAAATTTCTAAAATCGAACTCGCGTTAAATAGTATACCAACAGATGATTTTTATAAAATCTTTAGTTCCCAATCCTTATCGAAATACAAATTAAATAAAGTAAATATTATCTCTAATTCCTGGCAAGAAAAATTATATAACGTATGCAAACAAGAAATTGATAAGGCAATAACAGGCCAACTACCCAAATGGACTCTATTTGATACTATAAAAGGATCTTTGGGATGGTACGGCCTTAAACGTACATTATATAATGTATATAAAAAAGTACGGTGATATTAATGTACACGCACTAAATAGTTCACGCAAGGGTACGTCTTCCATTACGCACAGATCTAAGTCTGATAATCCTCTATTAGTTCCCTTGGTACGCGCGCCAGATGACGCAGCTCCATATAGATCACGGTAAAGCACCTCGTAAAGCACCTATACTATGCAAAAAAGCTTGTAGTTCTTTTGCAAAATTATCAAAAACAAGCAATACCGATTGCACATTTTCTTCATCATAAGCATATACGGTCAAATTGCGTGCTTTAATAAAATCAAACCAGATTTCAGGATCTGCAATAAGTCCTTCTATGGCAGCTTCTCTAAATGTTTCGCGGGGAGAATTAAATGCTTGAATAGCACCTGCTTGTTCTTGTTCAGTTTCTAACTGTTTTCTGAATTGTTCAAACTTGGTATATGCTTTTATGAGGGAATCAATATTAATTGTATCTATATGTACCATTAGATAT
This sequence comes from Candidatus Babeliales bacterium, assembly GCA_035940365.1. Taxonomy (GTDB): domain Bacteria; phylum Babelota; class Babeliae; order Babelales; family Vermiphilaceae; genus DASZEX01. The sequence continues at coordinate 850 of DASZEX010000032.1, forward strand.
TCACCTAACTATCAACATATTATGCAGATTCATGTTCAATGTAAATATAGCATAATAACATGATTATAATACATTCATTATAAAAGCATATCATATCGTCACCTTCTATACCTATTATCATAAAAATTAAGGATTGATTTTATATTCAGATGTTGATTTATATATATATTATTTGTTATATTCAAATTGAGTATAATTTTTATTATATAATAAAGGAGATATTAGTATGAAAAAAGTGAACACCTATATTAAAATAGGCATGTGTATTATTGGCATACAATCTGCGCTCTATGCACAAGAAAGAAGTATAAACTTGTCAATAGAAAAAGTAGATAATGATATTAGAAAAGCGGTCATTAATCTCAAATACAATAATGGAGACATAGCCCGAGTATCATTAGATCAGCGGCAGCCTAGTTCGGTTGCTATGAGATCTGCAACATTGCCATCTACAATAATAACCGACGCTACTTTTTTTCCTAAAGTAACATCTATTATTAACTCTATTACTAATTTTAGCCAACAATTTAAAAAAGGTACATCGACGAATTTTTATTCTGGCGGTATCAAAAAAGAAATAATTTCATGGGAATTGCAAGATACTTCTGTACAGCCTAATTCATGGCAAGAACAGTTATATACTATTACTCAAAAAGAAGTTGAAGTGATACCTTGAAATCATTTTTCGGTAAGCAATACTATAGGATATTATGAGCATATTATTCATAAAATAACTACTTGAATAAAAACCATTGCTTTATATAAACACCATTTGTTATATTCAAATTGAGTATAACCTTTTGTTATATATTATTATATAAAGGAGATATTAGTATGAAAAAAGTAAGCGCATACATTAAAGTAGGCCTGTGTATTATTGGCATACCATCTGTGCTCTATGCACAAGAAAGAAGTGTAAACTTGTCAATAGAAAAAGTAGGTAATGATATTATAAAAGCCACCATTAATCTCAAATATAATAATAAGAATATAGTGGTAGTAACATTAGATCAGCAACAACCTAGTGCAGTTGCTATAAGATCTGCAAAAGGGCTGCCATATGCCGTAATCGACGAAACTTTTTTCCCTAAAGTAACATCCATTATTAACTCTATTACTAATTTTAGTCAACAATTTAAAGATCTACGGCAACCGGGTAAAACATTATATTATGGAAGTACTAAAAAAGAAATAATTCCATGGGAATTGCAAGATACTGCTGTGCAACCTAATTCATGGCAAGAACAGTTATATACTATTACTCAAAAAGAAGTTGATGATGCTGCTGCAGGTGTTTTCCCGCGAGTTTCCCTGCGATACTAACATTGTATTTTTTGTTATATGTTATATATAAAGGAGATATTAGTATGAAAAAAGTGAATACCTACATTAAAATAGGCCTGTGTATTATTGGCATACCATCTGTGCTCTATGCACAAGAAAAAAGTATAAACTTGTCAATAGAAAAAGTAGATAATGATATTATAAAAGCCACCATTAATCTTAAATACAATAATAAGAATATAGTGGTAGTAACATTAGATCAGCGACAGCCTAATGCAGTAACTATTGCATTATCTGCAAAATTTCCATATGGCGTGATAACCGACGCTACTTTTTTCCCTAAAGTAACATCCATTATTAACTCTATTACTAATTTTAGCCAACAATTTAAAGATATGCGGCAACCGGGCCAAACAATGTTTTATAAAATGAAGGAACTAATACCATGGGAATTACAAGATACTTCTGTGCAACCTAATTCATGGCAAGAACAGTTATACACTATTACTCAAAAAGAAGTTGATGATGCCGCTGCAGGTGTTCTCCCGCGAGCTTCAATGAGATAAATAAGATTCTTGATAATCATCCGATATACAACACGTCCATTTACAATATAAATGATTGATTAATAATAATGCTCCGGAGAAATCTGGGGCATTATTATTATGTTGAAACATATCAAAATGGTTTAGGTATATAGATAGTCAATACACTATTTTTTGTGTATATTTACAATAATCGTACCGTTGCAATATCTTTGTGCTAGAGGATTTTCTGTGAATAATAGTTTTATTGTTGAGCAAAAAGGTCTGCTTACTATACTTGCATCAATGCAACCTATTTGTACTAAACGTACAACGCTTGATGCAACATCTATGATATTATTTCATGTTGGACATAAAGAACTTGTACTCAAAAGTACTGACTTGGAAATCAGTTTACAAGCAAGTTATATCCTCAAAGAAAGTGCATTAGTACATCCAAGATCCTTTTTAGTGTCTGGTAGACGTATTTTTGAATTAGTCAAAGAACTTGAAGGAGATATTCATTGTACCGTAGAAGAGGCACAACTCACTTTGCAAGCTGGTCCTGTACATTTATCATTACATATCAAAGATGCTACAGAATTTCCACCATTTCCTGAACGCATTGAAAACAAGATGCAACTTGATGTTGGTTTTTTACTTGGTATGCTCAATCGTGTTGCTTTTATTATTCCACAAAACAATGCGAATAACGCCCTGAATGGTTTGTTTTTGGAAATTGATACTACTGAATTTAAAATGACCGCAACCGATGGTCATTGTTTGGCACAAGTTCGCTCATCTGTATATACCTTAGGCGAAAATGTACAATGGCTTTTGCCGCGTCGCGCTGTATTTGAAGTTAAGAAAATTTTGGAGTCTTTGGTAAAAGAATCTCCGATATTTCTGGGCACGTGTGGTAATCAACTAGTATTTTCTGGAGATTCATTTAATTTTTTTACGCGCCTTTTGAGTGATACCTTTCCACACTATACACCTATTTTAACTAAAGATAATTTTGCTCCAGCAGTTGTTGATCGCTCCCATTTTATTAAAACATTGCGGCGGTCTGCCTGTTTACTTTCTGGACAATTTATTCCTACACAATTTAAATTTACTCCAGCGGTTTTAAAAGTTTCTATGCACAATAAAGATGTGGGAAAATTAGAGGAAGAAATTCCATTACAAGAATTTGCTGGCAGCCAGGTAGATGTGCGATTTTATGCACCTTATTTGCTTAACGGTATGCAAACATTTGCTGAAGATGCCGTGCAATGTTATTTGCAAGATGGTGCTAAACCTATTATGTTTGAATCGCGCGCAGAACGCTATAATGTATTATATTTAGTTATGCCGGTAGCACCAACTCATGGCTGAACAGCAAGTATCTCGCCTTTTGAATATACATCTTAAGCAATTTCGTTGTTTTTCCAATGCTACCTTTATACTTGATTCTCCTTTAGTATATCTATCAGGGCCTAATGGATCAGGCAAGACTTCATTAATAGAAGCCTTGCATTATGCATGTTATATTCGTTCATTTCGCACGCCTACATACCGTGAATTGAGCAGCCATGATAGTAATGCATTTTTTATTAAATTACAGGTCCAAGGTTACGATACTGTTGATGAGATTCAAATAGGCTTATATAATGAAAAACGGTTAGTAAAAATAAATCAAAAACGGATCGAATCATATAAAGATTTATTAAGTTATTATCGTGCAATTACTATAACAGCCGATAGCATAAAACTAATCCAAGATGGACCCATTGAGCGCCGTTCATTTTTAGATACCGCTTTATCATTACATGATGCGCAGTATATGCCTATATTACGTCAATATCAAGCAACCTTAGAAACACGCAATGCATTATTGCATGACCCTCGGAACTGCAAACCAGATCTATATACTATATGGACTGAGCAATTATGGCAAAAAGCATATGAAGTACAGATACGACGGGCTTTATTTGCCAAAAAAATAGCTTTTGAAGTTAAAAGCTTGATTACTACTTATTTTTCCGATTCCTTTGCAATAGATATAACCTATGAACCCAAACGCATGGTTCTTGGTATGGCCTATACTGACTTTTTGGATTATAATCCTTCATTGCAAGTGGATGAGTTTCGTTTTAATAGGTCTCTCTTTGGTGCTCATTTGGATGATATGATTATTAGCTACAAAGACACCAATGCCCGCCATTTTGCCTCTCGGGGTCAACAAAAATTGTTAGTATTACTTATATATGCGGCCCATTGCCGCCTTCTGGGGCCTTCCCTGGGGCCTACGGTACTTCTGATTGATGATTTTTTGACTGACTTTGACCATAAACGGGTCGAACTTCTTTTGTCTCTTCTTGCCAGTTTACCTGCCCAACTTATTATTACGAGCCCTACTAGGGATCAATGGTTTGAAAATTTAGCTAAAAACCTCTGCCCATCAACCTTATCCTTATCGCTTGATTAATACTATATGCACATTTTATGGCAAAAGCACCTATTAGCTTATAATAAAAATTCTAAAAAAAGTTGACATTTACTATAGAGCCTTTATCATAAATAGAGATGAAACATAGCTAAAACGGCTATATTTTAGAGTTTATCTACTTTAATTAGGCTTCATTACTACTCTCCTTTTTTCCATCGCATTGATCATTCTGGTCAGTGCGATGGTTTTTTTAATACAAAAAATAGTATAACTATTTGTCAATTTGCTATAAATTCAATTAGGATATAGGGAATTGTAATTTTTTATAAAATTATTATCATTTAATAATATAATACTTTTGATATGCACTATTGTATAAGGAAAATTATGATACAAAAGCACGCTATATATTTGTTATTGTTTAGCTTTTTACTTAGTGTTTGTTTTATAAAACAATATGGGACTACTAAAAAGAATGAATCAACTAATTTATCAAATGGCACTTTGATTGTTTTGAGTGGTACTACTAGTTCAGGAAAAACAAGTACTGCACAAGCATTGCAAACATTATATGCAACTGAGGGCATTGCATATCTTCATATGCCTGGTGATGCAGTATTTGCTATGTTACCAAAGCAATGGATTAATTTTAATCCGCATGATGCCAATAAAACCATAACCGATGGATTGCAATTTATACGCATAGATGATGAGCATGGACCAAAGATTCAAATGAAGGTGGGTAAAACAGTGCTCAAGCTTATTCTTGGTATATTCCCCACAATAAATACCTATCTGGATTACGGTAATAATATAATTTTTGATTCAGTTATTATGTGCGGATGGCTTAAACAAATAGCACCTATTATGGCACATAAAAATGCTTATTTTATTGGTATAACATGTTCAAAAGAGGTAGCGTTGGCCCGAGAAAAATCACGCGATGGCTTTCCTGGCTTGGTGCGCGGACAACTTGAAGCAACAGGTGATGATGCAGTACATGAACCAGGCATATATGATTTGCTTATAGATACTACAAACATTTCTTCAGAACAAGCTGCCAGACAGATAAAAGATTATGTTGAAAACAATAAGCCAAAGGCCTTTATGCAAATTTGGTCCAAAGCTAGTGAATATCGATTATACTAAATAGCGATGGTCTTTGAGAAAAAGAATAAAATAACATAAGAATCATTATCGGACACATTGGTAAATATCCTTATTCGTAGATATCTTTGCGATGTTTAATGGCAATAATGAGTACTTGGTTTTTTGCTAATTCAATGCGATACACAATTCTATAATCACCTACGCGCAGCCGACGATGTCCTTTGAGGCTATAGCGTAATGGTTTACCAAATCCAATTGGGTCAAGCATTAAACGTTCTTTTATTGCACGTTCAATACTTATTTTGATTGATTTTGGTAACTTTGGTACATCTTCGGTAGCAACCACTTTCAGATATACAATAGCATATGGGTTATTTCCAGATATCGTCATGACTTACTATTTCCATTTCTTCTGTATCTCTTTCTTGTGCAATAGTAGAAAGACCTATATCTTCACGACGTTCAAGAGCTTCAAGAATAAGCTCAGTAGCCAGACTAGAAACAGAACGTTGTTCTTGGTGGGCCAGCACCGACAATAATTTCTGCGTTTCCGGCTCTATTGTTATATTAATGCGTGGATTTTTAGTGGGCATAGCTCTTCCTAGTTAATACGATTGTCATTATTTCAAGAGTATCACATATGAGGCACCAAATACAAGAACAGGCTCTGCGTAAGGTGAGTTTGATAATAGAGATTCAAGACATTATCTCCTTCTCTATTGACGCTATTGGTATAATTTCATTTTAAAATATTTAATATTAAAAAATCAATAAAATATTGCATAGTGAAATTCCTTTATGGTATACTAATACTAGTAAAGTAGTATTAGTTTGATGAGGTTACCTATATGATTCATTATGTAATAAGTTTTTTATTATTGGCTCTCTATAGTCAATCGCATGGTATGATAACAGGATTGCGCGGCCCTTTGTCAAAAAGTCCTAGTACTTATATACAAAGAACCGTGCCAAGACGCACATTATATGCAAAACCGCAAGTATATCCAGCTACTTCGTATACAACAAAATCTGGCACAATAACAACACCTTCAGGCAAACCAATAATACAGCCAGTGGCACATCTTTCATTGTGGCAACGGTTTTTATCTTTAGCTGGCTTACCGACAAGACGTTCTTTTTATACTTCAACAGCACCACAGAATAAAGGATTTTGGGGACGATTATTTGGAACTACCGAACCTACTCAACCTTCTATTCAAGAAGTATCTCCTATACATGAAGCAGTACAAGAAATAAAGGTATCTACACCAACAAAAACACCTCAGGAATGGTTCAGCGTTGCCGATGCATACCTAAATGGATCAATAAGTGCAAAAGATTTTGAAGAAAAAATTCCACAATATAAATCAGTTATTAATACAAAACGACCTATTGAAGTGACTGATATATATGGCAATAAAAAAATAATTGAACAATCAGTACTGGAAACATTATTAGATAAAATAGCATATATGGATTTATTGCGTGGTTTTGATCCGAGCAAACCATTAACATTACTATCGCTTGATCAATTTGAAGAATCTATCAAAAAAATACCTGTTAGTTATTTGAGCAATATCATTAATACATTAATTGATAATGGGGCAGTACTTGAAGATTTTATTACTGAAAAATTCTTACTTCAAACCTTTTATTTAGATCGTTATCTTGCTTTTATTGCACGAGGACATGCACCACGCACATTAGAAATTACCATGCGAGAATTGGGTTTTACTATTCGAGTTATTTTAGGCAAGTTATTTGGTATGAATTTTAAAACAGGAATGACTGCGTCAGGAAAAGATTATCAAAGAATGCAAAATAATCTTATAGATAAATCATATACAGATTTTAAAGAATTGGTATTGAGAAATAAAGAATTGGCATTGAGAAATGAGATACAAGAACATGAAAATAGATTAGCAACAATACCAGCAAAAAACAAAAATGATATAAACCGCATACAAAAAATAATAGATATTAAAAAAAGCAGAATAGAAAATAATGAACTTGGTGAACAATATGATGAAAAATATGAAAAAGAACTTGAAAAATATAGCTATTTTACAATTATAGAAGACGCTGCTTCCAAACCAAAGCCAAAAAAACAAATGTCTTCTGCATTGCAGACTCAATTTAAACGGTCATTCCATACTTCAACAGCACCACAGAGCAAAGGATTTTTCGGGCGATTATTTGGAACGGTAACACCTCAGGAATGGTTCAATGTTTCTGATGCGTACCTGAATGGATCAATGAGTGCAGAACAATTTGAAAAAGAAATCCCCAAATATAAATCAGTGATTAATCAAGAAAGACCGGTTGAGGTGACTGATGTATATGGCAACACTAAAATAGTACATCAAACCGTACTTGAAACCTTATTTAAGCAAGCAACTTTTTCATCATTATTTGAAGGGGCAGTAGCCTCAAAACCCTATTTGCTACCTGATCCACAAATTTTAGTTGCGCAACTTGAAGAAGAACTAAAAAATAATAATGAACTAGAAAGAAAACTCAATCCTATTAGCATTCTGATTGCAAATGGCGCGACACTCAGCAAAGAAATGATTCAAAATTGGGTGTTTAATGATCTTCGTCTAGAACTTTATTTGCGCTGGCCAACATTTGTTGAACGTAGACAAGCAGCTCGCATATCTGATAGTCAATTGCTTATATGGCATAGACTTCTTCTGAAAAGAATGATTGAGCCATTACTAAAAAAACTTCATATATCGTATGATGATATACTTGCTTCTGTAATAGAAAATCGACCAGAAATTGAATTATTTTTGGGAGAATTTATACAAAACAGAAAGGCATTAGAGCATAAAGCAAACAATGAAGTTGGTGAATTATTAAAAAAAAGAGGTGAACTAGGCCAGCAAGGTGAGGAATATGATGAAAAATATGACGATTTAATAAAAGGCGTATATAAAAAATCTGAGCTTCCAGGCCATTCATACTTAAAACGGCAAACACATATAGGACCAACTCAATTCAAACGATCATTCCATACTTCAATAGCACCACGGAGCAAAGGATTTTTTGGGCGATTATTTGGAACGGTAACACCTCAGGAATGGTTCAGTGTTGCCGATGCATACCTAAATGGATCAATGACTGCAGAACAATTTAAAGAAGAAATTCCCAAATATAAATCAGTTATCAATACAAAACGACCACAGCAAGTAACTGATATATACGGCAATACCTATACAATAGAACAAACAATACTTGAAACAATAATTGAACAGTTTGCTTTTGTTGATATCTTTCGAGGACTCGATCCATCAAATGTTAATACCATTATTGTACTTGATCCACTTATGAAAAAAATTGCAAAACTTATAGATGGTTCCGCAGAATTAGGAGAATTTCAATCGGAAATAGGTGTTATATATACATTAAGAGCTATGGGTGCATTATTAGATAGAAATATTGTTCAGCAAGTATTTTTAACATCATTTTACATAGAAGAATACATCAATAGGGGTAGTGATTTTGGTATTAGATTACCAAATATTCCAGGGTTTACTCTGCATAAATTACAAGTATATTATAAAGATACAATACGCCTATTTTTAGTTAAAACAATAGAAAGTCTTGGTTTGACATATCATATATTAAGTAATGAATTACGCACAAAAGCGCATAATGATATTAGTGAATTTTTATTTAGACAGCACGTTATACAAAAAGAAAAAGAGATTAACCAATTAAAAAAGGATCACCCTGAAGCAACAAGCATGATCCGCATGATGGAGGCTCGGTTACAAATAGATAAGAACCGGATAGCTAATAAAGAATATGGCAAAGAATTTGATGCCAAGTTCGAAATAAACAAAGAGGCAATTGCAACTCAATATATGAAGAAGTAAATATGTATGCTATACCTATTTTGCCGCATATCTTTTACTATGCCATATACCGCATAAGGTTACTGCCAACGCATCAGAAATATCTTCTTTTTCAAATACCGGGTTAATGCGGGGAAAAAGTCTTGACACCACACGTGCTACTTGATCTTTGCTGGCACCGCCAAATCCTGTTACCTGTTGTTTAACTTCGGTGGGAGAAAATTCATGCAATACCAAATTATGCTTATGAGATAATAAGTATAAAATACCCCGCAAATAGCCCAGCTTCAGGAAATTTTGAGCGTTTTTGCCCAAAAATGGTGTTTCCAATGCAAGGTCAGTAATAGTATGCTCGACTATCTTTTGAGCAAAAAAATCATGAAAAAGCGCAACGCGTTCAGTAAGGGGTTTGGTGGGATTAAGCTTGAGGCAACCATGTTCCACTATAAGTATCATATTTTGTTGTTTGCGAATAATGCCAAATCCTGCGTATCTGCATCCTGGATCAATACCCAGAACTACCATGTACTACTCCCCTTTTTTCAATTAATTTTATAGTAGCTTCACCTGTTGTATATCATCATAGGTATGAAGTAAGTAAACACCTCGACCAATAAGTCCCACTACTACCAGCAGCATCATTGTACTGAGCCACATATTACTTCTATTACTCATAAGCGTATCGGATCCCATACAATACCCCTTTCTGCTACAACAGTTTATTTGCTGCAAACAATGCTACTTATACTCGTCTTCAATATCTTCAAATAAAGAAATTTCACCTGCGAAATTTAAATATACGGTACCCGTTGGTCCATTGCGCTGTTTACCAATAATAATTTCAGCCAATGCAGGATTTTCTGTTTCTGCATTATAGACTATATCTCTATATAAAAACATAATCAAATCAGCATCTTGCTCAATAGCTCCTGATTCGCGCAAATCAGATAGCATAGGCCGTTTGTCCATACGGCTATCTACTGCACGCGAAAGCTGAGAACCTGCAATAACGGGAATACTCAATTCTTTTGCCAAAGCCTTGAGCGCTCGCGATATTTCAGATACTTCTTGATGCCTATTTTCATGTCGCCGAGGAGAATGTAATAACTGCAAATAATCAACAATAAGCAAAGAAAGCCCCTGCTCTCTTTTTAGTTTACGTGCTTTTGCACGCAATGTCATTATATCCAACATAGGCGTATCATCAATAAATACTTTCATCTGAGACAAATGTGCTGCTACATTGGTTAATGCTATCCATTCCTGAGATGAAATAGTAGCATTACGTATATTATGATGGGGAATATTCGATTCTGATGATAACATACGCAAAGTCAACTGCTCTGCTGACATTTCAAGTGAAAATATGCCAACCGCATTGTTATGTTTGGCTGCATGCGTAGCCAAGTTCAATGCAAGTGCCGTTTTACCCATAGATGGCCGACCAGCCAAGACAATAAGATCTCCATTTTGAAATCCCGAGCTCATTTCATCTAATTTTTTATAGCCAGAGGGCACCCCGGTAATTCCCTTGCTATGTGTCTTTATATTGGATAGATGCTGAAAAGTTTTTTTGAGCCATATATCAAGTTGCACAAAACCATGCGTGGTCCGTTTATCTGCTATATTAAAAATAGTTTTTTCTGCATGATCAATAACTGATTCAATTTCTTGATTCTGTTGATTATAACACCGCTCAATAATATCCGATGCTGATGTAATAAGTTCACGGAGTACTGCTTTTTCTTTAATAATAGCAGCATGCTGACTTGCAAGACCAACAGCGGGGATATCTTCTTGTAACGATAAAAGATACGTTATGCCACCTATGATATCAAGCTGCTTTCTTTTTACTAGTTCATCTTGCAAGGTTACTAAGTCAATACGTTTATTTTCTTGTGTTAAATCTAGTATGGCCTGATATATATGACTATGTGCAGTGGTATAAAAATCATTACTATGAACTATTTCAGCAATTTGAGGAATAAGCTCATCATTTAATAGCAATGCAGCAAGTAAAGCCTTTTCAGCTTGATCACTTGCCGGTATTTGCTTGCCAGACCAATTAAAGGTAGATGACTGAGACTGCTGCGTACTATTCTTCTGCATGTTATTCAGATACTACTTGTACTTTGAGCATTGGCTGCAAGCGAGACGTTAATTTTATGGTAACCTGATAGGTACCTTTTTCTTTTATTGATTTGTCTATTTGTACTTGATTTTTGGCAATATGTACCCCTTGAGCTGCCAAAGCTTCTGCTATTTCATTTTGACTGACCGATCCATAGAGCTTACCGTCATCATGTAATTTACGCTTGATGGCTACCGTCAAATGGGCAATCTTTTCTGCAAGCATAGATGTTTTACTTTCAATAACTTCTTTGCGATGTTCAATGGTTTTGAGTCGCGTTTTATAAAAAGATTCATTGGCATCAGTAATTGCTACTGCAAAGCCACGAGGGATAAGGAAATTGCGTGCATAACCTTCACTAACTGAAATAATTTCGCCCGCCATGCCAACGCGCTCAATATTTTCTTTCAAATATACTTTCATGATTAGCTCCTTATACCAAAAAAGATAGGATGGTCTTAGTTCCTTATTTAGTATATCTAAAAAACGAAGTCCTGTAACTATAACATACTGTATATAACTATCAAAAGAAATATTGACAGATTGGGCATTTATTCATAATATGAAGAGTATATATGATCACAAAATAGAGGTTTTTTCATGGTTGCGTGGCATCGTTCTTTTTTCTTTCTATATATAAGCTTTTGTTCTTTTTTTCCAATATCGGCAAAAAGTCTTTATATGATTGTTCCATTGGGCAATTGTCATCCCGGAAATGGGAATGTGTATACCCGTTATTATATTGATAAGAAATTACATGAAACGTATGATCAACTTGTATTGAAAAAATCATGTAGCTCTGCAGATAAAATAATGGCTCAGAAATACTTAATATCTGATAAAACGATTATTGTGTCAATTTTTTCTTATTGGTTTAAGTATGTGCGTGCACGTGTTATATCATTAAGTCCCGACGGTTTTTGTTTTAGCTGTTTATGTGGCAATGAATTTTATCAAAATATTATTGAAAAGTATCCACATACACCATTTAGTAACCTTATTACACACTATAATGAAGACTTGCAACGTTGTGCAGAAGCATTTGCTGAAAAAACCCTTAATGAAACTCTTTTTGTTCGATATACAAATACAACATCGAATCAGGTCAATAAACCCCTTGATACTATACAGGCACATGTAGCTGTACCTCAGGTTATGGAAACATTTCATACTGAAATTAATAACATCATGGAAAAAATTAAGCAAGATTATAATGCACAAACCAATATATAAAACATCACATTGTAGTATTGTCAGTAACATCATTTCTCTATAATCTTGTACAAAATAATTTTTCTGTTACAGTTTATTCCATATCTATTATTTACATAATTAAGAATTTTATGTGCATATATATTTTTTGCATACTTATCGGATATTCTATTATAGTATATCCGATGGAAAAAACCATCCATCATACCTTACCCGATAAGATTTTTAATAATACGAGCACAACCTATGATGAATTATTACCTCTATTAAAACAAAAACCTGATCTATCTTTTTTTTATAAAAAATTTAAACATTCAAAAGCTTGCAAACAAAAAATGGTTGCAAATACCCTTGTATTTAATAAAAATGTACGTGCATGTGGGTGGATACACAATGCATGTACCAACTGTTTGTCTATTACAGAATGTGATTGTAATGCAACGTTGCTCCCTTGCGTACTTTGCCGTATGCAAAAAAATAATGGCCTCAAAATACAGGTAACTTGGATAGCTGATGTATGGCTGCATCAACTGGCAAAAGATAAAGAAAGAACTGATATTTTACATGATATTGATTATGTAAAAGATTATTATAAACCTCCACTAGGTAGATGCTATTGGACCGATGACTCGAAGGAAGCACATGAAAGATTGATATTTCATAATCATACTTTACCCGTTTTTGATGCACAGGATAATTTAGTGACCTATGAAGTAGAAGAAGATTTTTGTTATTTCAACAAAAATCATTACATATACGAGCGTTTATTAACTGCTGATGGTGATAAACATTTATATCCATGCTATTGTAGGTTTAGTAATGATATCACTACATATCCATTGCAGGTGTTTTGCCATTTTCCAAAACTTTTCAAAAAAATATTCCATAATGTATCAAATACACAAAAATTTTATATAGGTGATACTATTTCCGATATAAATACTGTAGTATTTAACAATATTGATACTGTGCTAGACCATACTGACGCAGTTGATTGTGAAAAATCTATATTGACTCAAAATACCGCATTAATCAAAGAATATATAGCATCAAATATTGATACCAAGTACATAGGTACCCAAAATAATATAGAAAAAGATCTTGGCATATCTAATAAAAAACTTTTGGAATTTGCTCATTTGGAGTTCCTCACATCTAAAGTTCGCTGGGGGTTATGTATTTATAATGATAAAACAGAGAAAACAACAGAAAATGCAGAAAAAAGGTTGCAGCTTCGTTCAGGAATTTTTGCCGGTTTAATGCTTTTTGAAAAGAGAAATAATAAATGGGAATTCAAGAGATTTATTCGCGAGGGTAACGGTTTTTCATTATTAGGTAATTCTTTGCATAATACAGCGTCTATTCATGATATATGGGAAAAGACTACCATAACCTATATACATCCTTTTGCTGCTCTATCAGAGCAAAAACCATTTTATGAAATTCATACTGACCCTATCAAAACTACTATATATCATGTTGATTCAACTAAATACTGGTATAATAAAATAAAAGGTAATTCTGCTACATCATATACTATAGAGCAATCAATACAAGAACCGATTATTGATTGTGCATTACATAGAAACAAAACCAACATAGGAATATTAACCAAAAATGCTATATACATTAATATCAGTAATATCAAAGCTAAAATCCCATTACACATCGACAAACAAGATGAACCAGAATCACTTACATGGCATTGGTGGTTTGGTGATATGCTTCGTGTATATATGAAACCACGTACTTTATGGCAATGTATAATACCAAAAATACTCCATGTTGATCTTTATGGTTATCGAGAAAATATTAATGATCATGGTTATCAAATATATAGGTATGATGTACTTTATAAATTCTTGCATCCTATACAAGTAATCAAGCGACTAAGTAATTATATATATAATCTTTTTGCATAGTATTATACTATTTTCCATTGGCTGACCCTATAATTGTCATCATTATATATAAGATGGCAACTTTGCTTATGTAGTATCTGCTTGCCTTTATATAGCGTTGCTTCTATGTAATATTCAAAAGGTTTTTTGTATGTTATTAGAATTGATCCTATCCAATCAGTATCCTTTATTAACTGCCACGGACCTTTATATATTTCATAGGTATGCTGTTTTTTTAGTATAGGCTCCTTGTCATGCAGATTCTTTTTGCACCACGATATACCATACAGTAATAATCCTTCTGCCAGATACATATGCTGTAATGATTGTGCGCGAAGCAATGCTATATCATGCATATGAGTAGTCAAACGCAATGTTATATGTACATATAACATAATTATGGCAAGTAACCCTATTAATACCACAAATGCAGATCCTGGCTGTGCTACATTATTTCTATTACCGGCCATAAAAGCTCCAGACTACATCGAGTTTTTCCTGCTCGTGTTTTATAGTAACTAGAATAAAAAGAAGCCGCTCTATGCTATCTTGCACTGTACATTGTATCTGCATAGAAGGGGCAATAAGATTTTGTATTTTTTTGTGCCATACATGGCGCCTGGAATCATATTCACCTTGCATACGCATAATGCCTTCAGGAGTATTAACCCAACTTATAGCATCATTATCAGATTGCCATAATAATGTAGTATTATTATATATATACCATTGTTTTTTATCAGACGTCGCTTGCCATAAATCATGCAATAAAACATCAGCAACATTTTGCATATCTAGTATAGTATGTGTTTTTTTGTGGCAGGTATGCATACCTAAAAGTGCTGGCAAAAAAAGACGTATAGTACCAAGTAAGAGTAAACCAAAACACAGTAAATATATACATAATGAAATGA
Organism: Candidatus Babeliales bacterium; assembly: GCA_035940365.1. Taxonomy (GTDB): domain Bacteria; phylum Babelota; class Babeliae; order Babelales; family Vermiphilaceae; genus DASZEX01. The sequence continues at coordinate 16,217 of DASZEX010000032.1, forward strand.
GCAAAAAACCTTTTTTGTTTTTCATATAGTATAATATGCAGTTACTATATATGATCGTTTTGCCTGGGAACTTTTTTCGGGCCATGATACAATAACTTCTAGATAATGTATTATTTCTTTGTTTGGTATAGCATATGTTTGTATAGTACTTTGTATAGTATATGGCGTATAGGTATATGTACCTATACTCTGTTTATTAGCGCGAATTTCTTGTATAGTGTTTGATGCGATAGTAATAGCATTACAATAATCAAAGCTTCGGGCCCGTGTAAAATGTATATGTGTTTGCATAGAAACATAAAGCGTACATATAACCAAAAATAGCGCTAAGCTAATAACCATCTCTATCATTAAAAATCCATTACTATGTTTATTTAAGTAAATCATGCTATAATATTATATTGATTATTGTAATAATATTGGTGTTTACTCTATATATTTGCACTCTATACAATATACTTATATAATCACAATAAAATACATCTTGTTTGATCATTATTACCATGAAAGTATTAGTATGCGAAAAAACATAGTATATTTCGGTTCTTTTGTCACCAAAGGTATTCGTCTATTTTTGTGTGGTATACTTTGTATCATTTCAATTATTACACATCCAATGGGCATGGGGCAATTTCCGGGGATGCCTAATTTAACACCAGAAGAAATGCAGGCCCTTGAACAAGAATTGGCGCAAGCGGCGCAAGCTATTGAGCAACATGTTAATAGTTTATCCCCAGAAGAACAAGCAGAATTTCACCGTGCAGTATCAGAACTTGAACAAATGATGAGTACAATGAGTGAAGAAGAATTGAATCAATTTTTTGAAACTGTTATTGCACAAGAAATGGCAAATGCACAAGAAGTACCCACCCAACCTGCGGCGGTATCCGGAGCACCTATTGCACCAAAAGAACCTGCGGCCCAAATTGTAGAACCCAAGTTTACGAGTGAACAGCAAAAAGCCCTTACTATATTAACTTCTATTATTGAACTTATTGATTCATTCATGGTCAAAATGCAAAATGTACCTGATATTGGACCAAAATTTACTTTATGGCTGCAACAAGGTAAGCTTGGCTCGGTTGACCGTGCACTGGACTGGGATTTGTTTAAAAAAACAGTAGAATTATTTAAAAAAGATATCTCTGATATGCGCAAAATGGATTCAAAAACTAAAAAATATGTATTTTTAGATGCGCTGACTAAAAACGATCTGTTGTATCAGACATTAATAAACCTTGAATCACAACTTCGAAACTATGAACCGCGTATTTCAGTAGTAAGTTTTGGTATTGAACGGCTTTCGACTGAAACCAAATCGGCTATACAAAAAATTATGAGCATATTGGCTAGTACTATACAAACAAGTAATCCAGAAATAAAAAAATTATTTGAGACGTATGAACCAGAAGCAGCAAAAATTAAAGAAGAAGAAAAAAAACAACTAGAAAAAGCAAAAGCTGAATCTGCACAACAGCGTCGCCCTACTCCTGCAGTAGGTGCTACCGGTGGCATGGGATATGGCGTTCCAGGATATAAACCAACTACGCCTGGTGCTTATGATTATTATGGATATCCTTCTTCTGGCTATTATGGTGAGCCATCATATGGATATGAACAACCAACAACAACCACACCAACCAAAGAACCATCAAAACCAGCTGCCCCTTCCGCACCACGGAAAGAACAAAAAGAATTGAAGTTGCCGGGCAAAGATAAAGAAAAGAAAGAAGAAGAAGAAAAAAGGAGGAAGGAAGAGGAAGAACGCAAAAAAGCTGAAGAACAAAAAGCAAAAGGTAAACAATTAAATATTCCTGGCAAAAAAGGGGAAAAGAAAGAGAAACCATCTGCACTATGTCCTACTAATGGGGATAGCCCAGAAGGTATTTTGGATTTGATCAATAATAATCTAGACTTTACAGATATTTTAATAGAAGAGTCTGCGCAATCTCTTTCTGATGTACGTAAAACTATCACTAGTGGAGGCAAGCCAGACAATCAAATGACCATTGTCACTATACCTCGTCTTGTCAAACGCGCACAAAATATCCTGGATTTAATTACTAAATATATAGACAAAATTACTGGGACAGTAAAAATTGGTGCAAAAAAAACAGGTACTGATATTAATATTAAACCGCAACTTGATGCGCTGTATACCCAAATACAAAAACATCCATTATTTGCATTAGTATTGCCTCAGCTTGATGCTCTGATAGCTGAATTGAACAAAAATGATGCATTATTAATGGCAATTCAGGCAGATAAACGATATGCATATTTTGCAGATCAATTGAAACCAAAAGATGCTTCCACGCAACTGGGTGCACCATCAGAACAAATAATGAAAGAATATAATAAAGATACTATCGGCTCTCTGCTTGATTTACATAAATATCTTGATGCTATTCGCACGAAATTAGGCGGTTCTGCAGTGCCAATATCTACGCAGACAGAACCAATAATCCCTGCTGAAATGGAACAAGTCGAAACCGAAGAAACCGAACTAGGATAGATTTTATTAGACTGAAGAGATTTTTAAAATTTCTTCAGTCTAATATTCATTTATATTTCAATATATTGAATAGTCACTCTATTTGTTACATAGAATTTTATATAGCTTGTCTACTAATACTTCAATGTGTTTTTCTGCTTCATTCAAAAATGCATTAAAGTTTGCATCACCATGAGTATTTGCATCTCTTTTACCATGATCTTGCATAAAACTTAATATATTAACGCGAGTTCGATTTTAGAAATTTAACAAAAAACGAGCAATGTACTAGACTTTTTTTATAATCACTTCAAAAAAAGGAGAAGTACATGCTCGTGACAATATTTTACCATGTTGATGAATTTTGCAAAGTATTTGAA
>DASZEX010000033.1:0-72791 GCA_035940365.1 Candidatus Babeliales bacterium
ATTACGTGAATAATCATATATAAAAAGATAAGAGTCATATGTATATTACCATGGAAGAACTTTCAAAATTTGTTGATGATCGTTACATAAAAAGAGGTAGAGAAATAGTTGCCGAAGGTTCAGTTGGCTTGGAACATATCAAAACTGATAGCCTTACTGCATATGCTATAGGAACAGCGTTCTACATTATTGAAATACAACGACATGCAACAGGCATTACTGGTACTTGTAGTTGTCCTGCATTTATCGACTTTGGGCCGTGCAAACATATAGCTGCAGCAGTTCTTGCCCGACTAGACTCACACTATATGCCAAGCGATTTTTATTATGAACAAAAAGAATTATTTGATATGATGACAAAATCACTTATGAAAAAAAGTAAAGAAGAGTTAATCTTTTTTATTTTTAGGCTTGGAAATTATGATCCTGAAGTTATGCGATTTATAGAAGATGAATGTAATGATGAGAGTGATGCAGATTAGAATAATGCATAGTTATCACAATTGATTAGTAGTTGTTTTTTTACTAAAAAATTGTAGCCAATTTTAGCTGTATTATCTTATAAACAGGTTTTAAGAATAGTGTAATAATCAGAAGATTCATATGTCTCTTTGACTTTTTTTGTGGCCGACAAAGATTGACCTTTGCACCAACCATCAAAGTTATTTTCAAACTACGGTGAATAAAAGCATACTGCGGACTGTTAATGCATACTATTTTGATCATCATAATAGCTTTTGATTAAATTTTTATATAATATATCATCAAATGTGGTATCCAATATATCAGATTTTACAATATAACTTTCTGAGGAAATAGAATGATGAAAGATAAAAATATTATTCCAGCAACAGTGCAGGATGAAATAGTAAAAAGAGTAGAGATTTTTAATACAAAATATTTTTCAAAAAAAGAAGGTCGGTATCATCCGAGCATCAAGGGAAAATTTGTTTATTTAATGAGAGTTGGACCATCTGGGTTAGAACCTATTTGTCGATTAACCTACAATGGAAACATAAACAATATGGATTTTGCAATCTTTAAATATAGTTCTGAAAAATATGATGCAAATGAATTTTGTTTCCCCGGCGCAAATTATGTTAATGGAACAATTGAAGGTGCTATGAAAGCTGGAATGGAAGCTTACAATTAGCAAATTATCATGACAAATCAATTAATGAATCATGCTATAGCATGATTCATTAACGCAGTCCGGCTGAAATAATAGAAATATGCTATTGTGATCTTATTAAAACTGCCAAAAATATACTTCAAGTAGAACTAGATAATAAAATTATATTATTATAATAGCATAGTTTTCATACATCATCTTTATGTGATATATTCGTATATGTTTCTAGGCATCCACCTGCCGATCTTCATCAGCAAGGAGTTGTTGAACTACTTCTCTTGTTCCTAATGCTTCACAGCACCAAGATCTATTGAGATTCATACAACATCTCTTATATTTTTTTCCACTATTACAGGGACATGGAGAGTTGCGTCCAACCCGTATTTTGGGTTTTTGACTATATTCTTGTTCAACTGGATGATAGAGCCATGATACTTCTTCAATAACATTATCAATTGGTAAATAAAACTTATATGTATAAATATTTTCTTTTAAACACGCGTCAAGACCCATATCAAGAGAATGTCGGAGATCTTCTTTACAGATATACCATGTATCAATGTTTCCTTTATCAAAAAGTACCATAGCATCGTCATATAACTCACTTGGATAAATATCATATATATTTTTAAGCAACTGTGATGCAAATTCGCCGTCTTCAACAAGTGGAGAATGCAGCAAATCTCTATAATAATTAATAATTTCTTCTCGCGATAATTTTCCTATAGCAAATAAACCTAATAAGCTATCTAATGCCGCACTGCGACAGCTAATATTTGCATGAGTATGTTCAATGAGATTTTTAATGGCTTTCAAATTTCCATCATAGGTAGATACAATAAGACTTGCTACCCCTTCTGTTATAACGTCACCAAGAAGTTTTTCTGGCCAATCGCGATAAAGGCTGGCAAGTTTAATAATATATTGACACGCTTGTGGCTCTCTGAGTTTGGCAAGTATATACATCGCTGTAATGTAATCGACATCGCAACTAGTTAACTTTTGGTAATTTTCTGCTGCATTTTTAACTATTGCAAGAAGCGTGGGAATAATTTCTTCTTTATATAGAATAGCAGTGTTTATAGCCGCCTCCGGGACTTTATTTCTCTGATTAAGAGCTGTTATAATTTGGGGTATTGTATATTGAAATGTCGTTATATTGTTCACATAAACCTCAAAATGCAAAATTCAAAAATTCATTTTCATGTGCGAATGTACCAAACATCTATCTCTATTAATTATATCATAAATTAAGGTTATTTCTATATATTGACCTGCCAGTAGGAGCATTACTTGAGTAACATATTGTTCATTTCTTTTAGAATTTGCATGTCCGATTTTTTATTTATTTTTACCGATGTAAATTGCCCATTGGATCTCTCTATAAGAACGTTTTGCGAACCCCGGTAAGAATAATAAAAATATTCTGCATCTTTGGGCGCATTTTTATCTAAATTTGGTCTCCAACAGCCTTGCCATTGAGGGCTGATAGTAGCCTTATACAATTCTTCTGCTAGCAATTTATCTGTTTCATTATCATTAAGCTTAGCAGTTGAAGAAGAAGTAGTAGTAGTACTTATTATTTCTTTGCTATCAAAAATTCTTTTGTTTCTTTTTTCGCCAACAGGATAATATCTTTTAAATAATCTATACCCACCAAAGATAAGACCTATAATTCCTATTGTATATGCCATTTCTTGTTTTTTTGGAGCTCGTAATTGACCGCATTCGCATGGGATAAATTTTTTTAATCCCTGGTGGAAAAATAAACATATGTCGTGAGAGCTTGGCAAACACAACACTTCTGATATGCATATAAAATTACTCATCAAAGCAATCCATAACCAAAAATATCGCATGCTCTGTCTTTTCATTGTGAATTTTTTTCTAAACATTTAAAAAATTGGCTCGCCATACGTAGCCTTCTACTTCGCTAAAGCTCCGTAGAATTAAGGCGAAGTATGGTGTGCCCGGTAGGATTTGAACCTACGACCTACGGATTAGAAGTCCGTCGCTCTATCCAACTGAGCTACGGGCACAGAATGGTAAAAACATGTTTATTGTAGCTGGTTATGCATAACTTTACAAGATTACAAATTACCAGCTGCCTTGTATCCCTACTTTTGGTTGTGGCATGACAAACAACATACTAAAATCAGTGGCAATTTTTTTAAGTTTTGCTCGGTTGAGTTCAGATAGATCACCGGTATCTTTTATAGCATTGTATAGATCACCATATACTGATGCAATATAACTGACAAATTGAGTAGCAAAAGATACCACTTGGTCAACAGCTAGTGCATCTAAGATATGCTCTTGTAATAAAAATAACATAAGCGTTTGATCCACAAAAGAGTAGGTTACATGTTCAGGTTGTTTGAGTAGAGCAATAGCACGTTCTCCCCGCGCTAAATGTTTTTTTGATACTTCATCTAGTTCTGCTCCAAATTGTGCAAAGCCCTTCAGTTCATGGTATTGTGCCAGCTCAAGCCTAAATGATTTGGTAACTTTTTTGATTGCGGCTGTTTGGGCTGCACTGCCTACCCGTGATACTGAAAGTTCAGCATTGACTGCTGGCCTAATGCCACGGTTAAATAATTGTGTATCAAGAAATATTTGCCCATCTGTGATGGAAATTAAATTAGTTGGAATATATGAAGTTATATCATCACCTTGAATTTGTACCAATGGCAAGGCAGTCAATGAACCACCTTTAGCCATATTGCCAGCTCGTTCAAGTAGTCGTGAGTGTAAATAGAAAACATCACCTGGATATGCCTCGCGTCCTGGTGAACGGCGTAATAATAAAGACATTTCCCGAAATGCAATAGCATGGTTACTTAAATCATCATATACAATAAGGACATCACGTCCTTGATCGCGAAAATATTCACCAATTGTACAGCCAACATAAGGTGCTAAATATTGATTTAATACAGCCTCACCAGCTTGCGCATTAACGATAATAGTATGAGCCAATGCTTGTTGCTCTTCCAGATATCTGACTAAACGAGCTACATTAGCTTGCCGCTGACCAATAGCAACATAAATACAAAGCACATTTTGATTTTTTTGGTGTACAATAGTATCAATAACTAATGTGGTTTTTCCTGCACCGCGATTACCAATAACTAATTCCCGTTGCCCGCGCCCTATAGGTACCAAGGAATCAATTGCCATAATACCAGTTTCAAGTGATTTGTTCACTGGCGTACGTTCCATAATACCAGGTATGGGAACTTCAATAGGATTAAATACATCTGCTTTAATATCACCCAAACCATCAAGCGGTAATCCTTGTGCATTAATAACCCGACCGAGCAAATCAGAAGATATAGGAATAGTATATACGCTTCCTGTACACCGGGCGATTTCTCTTTCTACTACCGGAATTACCGTATCAATGAGAAATATATCAACTGCATCATCATTTATTTGAAAAACCATCCCACGGTTACCACCTTCAAAGGTGACAAGTTCTCCAAATACGACCGTCCGCAATCCATGCACCTTGCAAATACCATCACCTACCTGAACCACAATCCCTATTTCATCAAGACTATCTTCTGGCAGAGCACTGAGTGCACGCTCGAATAATGAAACAAGATCTGAGCTTTTGAGTGCCATGTCTTTTATCCCCTACTGCACTAAAAGATTATGCATCATGCGCATATCTTTACTAACTGAATGTTCCCATAAAAAGTAATTACTTTGCATGCGTATACCAGCAATAAGATTGGTATCAATATGATATATACAACGAACTTCTTTTTTGCAATGCTGTTCCAGAAACAATCGGCACACTTCTTGTTGATTATCAGAAAGTGGCTCTGCGCTGCTAATGGTAAACCATTCAACGTTTTTCTTTTGCCAATATAATTGTACAATAACATGTAAAATTGATTCCAATAAATAGGTGCGCTTATGCGCAATCAAAAGATTACAGAGTTGTTGGTATCCTTGTGGCAAGTGATATAATGAATCAAGTATCGATAATGCTTCTTTTTTTATAGTATCTTCTATAATTAATAATTTGAACATAAATTGAAGATGTGGTTGCTTGTGTAAATAATCAGCTGCATTATTAATATGAACAATATCGTTTTCGGTTAAATCAGCACCAAATAGGGTAGTCCAAGCCATAGCATATCGTTTTACCAATAATGATTCAGTGTCAGAAGTAATCATTGATGGTCCTTATTGGCTAAATATCCTATAAGTTTTGATTGATAGTTTTGAATGGCATCCTTATTGGTATATATTTGCTTTAATTCTTGCTGCGCATTGTGCAATGCTTGTGTGAAAATTTTTTTTTGTAATGCTATCGTTGCCATTTGTTCCATACGAGTATTAGTTTGTGCGTGCAGAAGTATACGATATGCTTGTAATTCGTCTTCTTGGCGTGCGCGTTTAAAAATAGAAGCTGTTTGCCATATCTCCAAAGATTTTTGTAATGCAAGACTATTTTTTTCTGCTTGTTCCAATTGCTGCTGTTGTTTTTTATATTGTGTACGTAATTCTTCTATGGCCAGTGTTTGCGTGCGACGTGCTGTTTGCATATCAAGATAGTTCGCTTGTATTATTGGCATTAGTTTTTTGACTATAACCCAATAGATACTTAGGAATAATACAATGCCATTAAGTATTGAAAAAAATGTATTAATAAATACTGATGTATTCATACAGATTCTTTGACTTTCTTGATTATGAGTTGTTGGATATCGGTAATCAAAGAGGTTGTATCATCTTCTTGAAATTCCTTAAAGCTTCGTACATATTCTATGCGCGGTGTCAGAGGCGCGATTGCATATATTTGAGTTTGTTTATATCGCAAATGTGCCATATGCCATAGTGTATAGTTTTTATCTTGTAATAAAGTAATTCCAGCTTGTAGATCAGCTTCTTGTTGCTTGAGGGATTGATCATAGGCATTCCTGCGGGCAATAATAGCAAAAACAGGCCTTAATACAATTGTATATAAGGCGAGCCATATTAAACAAAAATTAATTATTTGTATTATAATAGTTGCATCTATCATAATGCATACCCATATATCGTGATCGCGTCATTATAAAATTAATGCAACCCAAATTAATGCGCCAGCTACCATCGCAGCATAAATTGCTGAAGTTTCTACCAGAGCCATAGCTAAAATCATGGCATTTCGAATTTTACCGCTATGTTCTGGATATTTACCCATATTTTCGCAAGCTTTCATACCAATAAGACCTTGTCCAATAGCAGGTCCAATGCTACCAATACCCATTGCTATGGCCGATCCAATGAGGGCTAACCCTTTAGCATAAAATATTCCGTCAATAGCATCCATATAAAAATCCCTTTGAGTATATGCTTATTTTATAAACTATTGCACTCTAGCGTATTTTTTTTATAGTACCTAAGTTGATTATAAAAAGCTAATAATTATTTGAAATGTATGAAAAAGTAATCATTTTTTAGTAGTTCTTTTTTGTCAGGGTACTTAAAATAAAGTAAACTGACATCCGTATCTCTAATAAAAAGGCATATAGATCATTTATTAATATCTTAGTACTGTACTGATGAGGCATATATGATACGCGTATGGCGTTATGGTCTCTATACGTTATGTATAGGATCGCTACTAGTAAATACTATAACATATACTAACTTACTAGAAGATTATATTCACGAGGAACTATATAACAATGATGCATTTGATGAAGATCTTTTTGATGATTCTGATACGTATAATGAGTTTTTCACATCGGCAATATCAAAACAGTTACCCCCCGAGGTTATTATTGGATTTTTACTAAGTCTCAATGCTCTTGAAATATTACAAACAGATTTTTTTGTTCATACAAATCCCTTAAATAAGCGCTCTATTTTGGATTCCCCTTTATTTGAATTTCGTGACTGTAATGATTATGATGGTTGGCATTTGCGCGCCGAGGCTTTTTATAATAAAACAGATCGTTATAATTTTACGGCAAAAAGTGATAAAATTTGTTCTTATCTTGCCTTGGCTTCGCCTACTTTAATTGGTGCTATTGTTTCTGTTTTGGAAAATGTAAATGCGCTGGTACCTAATTTTTTTGATTTTGATGTGCCAACCGTATTTAAAATTTTGCAAAAAATACGCATCGAGGAACGCAATTTGGGTATTATGGTTTCAGGTGTGCGCCAATGGAAACGGGGTTATTTTCAAATTATGACCCCTATTTTGTATCATGAAAGAAACTTCTTTTTGACTACAAGTGAATTGGACGAACTGGCCGATGAGTTGGGCGAAGGGGAACCCGACTTTCAAAAAAAACATGTCATTAGCGATAAGCTTGGTTTAGGAGATACTCGTATTGAAGCTGGTATGCGGGTAGTGGAAAAACCTTCAATAGAATGTATTTTTGGTATGCAAGCTACTATTCCTACAGCATTTACTATAGCCAAATGTATTTTTGGTAATCATTTTAATAAATCAAAATTTGAATCATATCCCGATGTAGATTTTGATACTATTTATCGCGCTCTTGAACATTATTTAAACCATACTATTGATTTGCGGGAAAAACAAAATGTTATTGATATTGCCCGAGAGTTTATTATAGGTGTTATTGACAGGATTGCTGCAAATCTTATTGATGACCCACTGGGCAATGGTGGCCATTTGGGTCTTGGTGTTTTTGGGACAAGCCAATCACCACTTACCTGTTTTTTTTCTCGGCAATGGGCAGAACCTTGGTGTTGGCATAATCGTATGTCACTTGAATATTTATGGCCAAAAAAGGAAAAACGTTTTTATATTAATAAGAATGATCCACAATCTTTTGCTGAGCGAAATTTTGCTGATCCTGCACAAGCGGCAGCTAATTTGATTTTTCTGCAAAATGAATTGATTAATCGTGTTTATTTACTTGCAATAACCACTACGGTACAGCCAGGACTTATATACAGATGGACTAGTTCATTTAATTATGTAAGTGAACATTTAAAAGGTGATGTTGGTACTAACCTATGGGTACAGCAAGCAGAAAAGTTATATGATAAAACACTCAGTCCATGTACTGCAACAACTATCAATCAACTGCTTGCTCTTGATATGTGCAAAGTGCGTGCACCAGTTGCGCTGCAACTTAAAATTTTTGGCGATATAGCATACTGCTTTCAGCAAGAGGATCTATCATGGACAATCGGCGTGAATGGTGATATAACTGCTCTTAAACATGGCATTGGAAGAGATTACACGCTCGGTCTATTTGTTGAAGCATTATGGTAGATATTTTAAAAATAAAAAGGATTTTACATGAACAGTAATTGTTTGTATACCAAGACTGTATTTTCTTTATTGTTACTTTATTCCTATATACCAATATACAGCCATAATTTTGAATCCTCTATTGTGTTTGAATCTAGAATGTTAAAATTAGTGGATGGCACGCCCGTATTTAATGGTTCTACTGTCACTATCGTACAACGATATCGTAAACATGTGTATAATTTTATGAATCAATTGTATTGTATAGGAGATGCCCAGCATTCATTGGTAGAATGGGCACAACTTGAACAAGTGCAGCCATTGCCAGGCAACGCACCAGAGCATTTAGCATTATTAATCAAAACATTTGAAACATTTTCAGAACCTTTTTTGGATACTATACGATCAGCAAAGCCTGTCTTGGTAGAACTTGTTAAAGAATTTTGTACAAAACGAGATAGACATGAATCACTATTGCTGCAATTGGCGCTTAGTCCCAATGGTGAAGAGCGTGCGGTATTTAAGCAGGAATTAAAGTCTTATAATCATTTATGTAATTTTTGTATTGATTTGATGCATTTTCTGAAAGATCTTCTTCATTCATGTCCAAAAGCATATGCAGATTACAAACATTATAATGACATTTCCAAGCAAGTACGTACAATATTGAATGAACGCAATATAACACTCAAGAGAGAAACATATCGTGCATTAATGGCAACTATAAGCAAACAATATGAACCAAATGAAGTAGTAACACGTGAAAAAGTCGAACAATTAATTAATACTTATTTGAAGAAATATACGACCTACAATGGATGATAAAGAGATATTATGTGGAACATTGGAGAGATTTGTATATAAAAATCAGGAAAATGGTTTTTCAGTATGTATTCTTGCATTATCTGATAATCAATCAGTTACTCTCAAAGGAACTCTCGCTCATTTGCATGAAGGTGAGCGAGTGCAAGTTACCGGAATATGGACAAGTCATACTAAATTTGGTAAACAATTTGAAGTCAATCAATGCATAATTCAAACACCCAATACTATTGTAGGACTCAAAAAATATCTTGCGTCAGGGCTTATTAAAGGCATAGGGCCGGCATATGCAGATAAACTAGTTAATAGATTTGGCCTTGATGTACTCAATGTTATAGAGAATTACCCAGAAAAATTACAGTATGTGCCTGGTATAGGACCAAAGCGTGTAGAAACTATCATAACTGCTTGGCAAGAACAAAAAGCAATTTCCCATATTATGGTTTTTTTACAGGAAAAAGGAATATCATCCGCCTATGCTATTAAAATATATAAACGATACGGATCACAGGCTCTTTCAATAGTTACGCAAAATCCTTACCAACTTGCTCATGATGTATGGGGTATAGGATTTACTATTGCAGATACTATAGCTTCCAATTTAGGTATTCCTTTTGATTCAATACAAAGAATTCAAGCAGGTATATTACATACTATACGCAGTGCGATAGATAATGGTCATTTATATGTTGCATTAGATCATTTAAAAGAAGAAACAAAAACCTTATTATCGCTTGATGATACTCACATGCACCTGCTCAAGCAAGCGTTGCATATATTGCATGACACTAAACAGATTGTACTTATTACCTATCAAATGAAACATTATATAACGCAGACACAATACTATCAGATAGAATATGCTGTTGCACAAGATATACAACACCGATTGTCAGATAAAGATACGCGTTTTCCCCTTAATGAAATATATACTAAATTGAGAACGTATATATATAACAAACAATCATTAAGCGATGATCAACAGGTAGGGATTATGACGAGTCTGAGTCATAGGTTTACTATTATTACTGGCGGTCCTGGTACGGGAAAAACAACATTAATAAAAACATTATTAGATATTTTAGATGCACATAACGTACTATACAAACTTGCAGCACCAACCGGCAGAGCAGCAAAACGTATTACAGAAAGTACGGCAAAACTTGCAACGACTATTCATCGCTTACTGGAATTTGATGCAAGTATTATGAAGTTTACTAGAAATGAAAAACATCCACTGAAGCTTGATTTTCTTATTGTAGATGAAGCTTCTATGATTGATATTTTTTTGGCGCATGCATTACTGAAAGCTATTCCATTGCAAGCTCATTTTTTGTTACTAGGCGATATTGATCAATTGCCTTCAGTAGGTGCAGGCAATTTCTTGCAAGATCTTATTAATAGTAATAAAGTTCCTTGTATACGTCTTACTCATATATTCAGACAAGCACAAACGAGCTTAATTATCACTAATGCTCATCGTATTAATAAAGGAGAGTTTCCGTTTACTGATACCAACCGAGAAAAGCCTGATTATATATTTATAGAAGAAAAAGAACCGCAAGCGCTTGCTGATCGGTTACGTAGTATATATACAATGAGTATACCTCAGTATGCTATTAAAATAGAAAATACTATTACCTTAGTTCCATTAAAGCGCGGTATAGTGGGCTCAGAAGCATTAAATCAATATATACAAGATATTGTAAATCCACCTGTAATAGCATCAGAAACTATAAATCGTGGTCAAACTACATTACGTATTGGTGATCGTGTGATGCAAATACGTAATAATTATGATAAATATATATTTAATGGAGATATTGGTTATATTGAAAATATAGATACGGCACAACAAAGTATAACGGTTCGTTTTGCTGAACAAACAATAATATATGAATCATCTGAACTGGATGAACTAGTATTGGCGTATGCTATATCTATACACAAAAGTCAGGGATCTGAGTTTGATGCTGTTATTGTACCGTTATATATGCAACATTTTGCATTACTGAAAAGAAATTTATTGTATACTGCTATAACAAGGGCAAAGAAATTATGTATTTTTGTGGGACAACCACAAGCAATTGGTATGGCAATAAAAAATAATACACACAAAGAACGATGTACTTTTTTAAAAATATTTTTAACCGATACGGTACAATGCCGCTAATTAAGGTAATGATAGTAGCATTATTTTTTTCTAATATTAATGCACTATTTACTATCGTATTAGATCCATCTGATGCAGATAGGCAACTGGCCAGCTCATTTGCCAAAGGTGCTACTATGCAATGTGCACAAAAAATAAAAATGATATTAGAAGAAAAATATCCGATCAGCGTTATTATTACGCGGTCTCCTGGGATACCAGCTTCTCATGAAAGTTATGCGCAGATAAGTAATCGCATGCAAGCCGATCTGTATATACATCTTTCTTTTTTTCAGGAAACTTCAGTGCAACCGCATGGGTATATATATTATCATGCATATGGTAATGAGTGTTATATGCCACTAAAAAATAATGCTTTTTATACGTATGAATCTGCTCATATAATGGCACATACACAAACTGTTGCATGGTCAAATAGTATATATCAAGTACTCAAAAAATATAAGCAATGTTCTTTTGAATTTCCTTTAGGTATTCCTTGCGCACCATTAATAGGTGTTTTGGCGCCGGCATATATGATAGAAATTGGATTACATACTGATGATGCCTGGCAGGTATATATAGAACCGATATGCACCGCATGCGCTGCTTTAATTATTAATTAATAAGTAATGAGATATGAAAATACACTATTATGTATTGTTATGTGTAATAAGCATTGTGGTGGGAGTAGGTATATTTTGTATTTCACATGAGTTAATTGTGATCTATATACCTAAATATTCTTTATCTACCTATAATAAAAGTACACCTACACGTACCATGAAACTATACTATTGGCAAGAAGGAATATGGCATGAGCAGGTAATAGATAGTTTAGCATTTTCTGATATACAAGAGTATATAACAACCTTACTATCTGCATGGTTAGTTATGATGCATGAGGAACAATTATTTCCTTATCCTATTGGTCTGCAATCTGTCTTATGTTCAGTACATGGAGATACAGTATATCTTTCATTTAATGGTACATTCATACAACGTAATAAGTCGACCTACCATAATCTAATGCTCGTTGAATCTCTTTTGCGTACATTACGGGAAAATAATATTGATGCTATACGATATTGCAGATTTTTAGTCAATCACACACCGATGATTGATACGTATTTTGATTTTTCACAACCATGGCCAATAGAAGGTTTTATTAAACGGAAATAGGAAACTTAAAGTTTCCTATTTCCGAGTTATATATTAAGCAAACATCTTACATGCAAGGTTAAAATCCGCATGGTGTACATGGTGGACACGGTGCAAAGCATGGTTGACATTGCATTGGTGTACACGGTGTACATTCAACAACACAAGGAGTTGTTTGACAAATTAGATCACATATTGAATCGCATCCACTGAAGGTGCCCTCACAGTCAGATGAAACGTATTGAATATAGAATACTGGTTTGTATGCTGCAGGATTTGGATTACCAAGTAACTCTATTTTGCCAGGGTAAGCTATTACCCCTACATTTGGATCTAAAACAAAAATTTGATATTTAGAAGTAACTACATCTCCCGCATTGAGAAATATAAGTGTAGTTAAAAAAGTTTGGGAACTCGTAGTAAACATCAAAAATGGCGTATCCACTGCCCTGCGTATTAGCCCATTTATATAGAGCTCAAGAGACCCTTTTGGTGTACCTGCAATAATGGTAGGCCCAGTCAAATTATCAAAGACTACTTGTACGGTAATTTCATAAACACCTGCTTCAGGTGCTGTATATTCAGTAGGAGCTTGAGTGATAGAACTGCTTGGATCATATTCTACGGTATCAAAGGGTAAGTCATCACCCAAATTATAAGTAACTAAAGTAGATTGTGATGCGCGGGCACTTATATTACTACAAAAACGTAAATTTTTAATACATGCATTATCAAAATATGCCTGACGTGCACATAGCTGATTGATCATAGCTTTGAGTGCGCAAAGTTCATCTATTTGTACATGATGAGCGCACATATTTTTTATTTGAGCATTATTAGCACATACCGTATCTATATTCAATGATGGGGTACAAAATTGGTTAGTAGTTATGCGGTTGGCACATACATCTCCCGCAGAAACACGCTCTGCTTGCAGGCAACAGGCACCTATGGCATCCGCTTTTAATGTACATAGGGTCAAACTATTAGTCGGGCAACAAGGATTTGAAACAGCGCAGCAGACTTTTGTTTCTTCTAGTGGAATTTCATTAGTGCCTATAAGATATGTGGAGATACCTAAAGCAAACATTATTATTTGATATACATTACCATGTTTATTCATATGATTCCCTTTTAGGTTAAAAAACAATAAGAATAAAAAAATAAATTTTTATTTTTGATTCACCTCCATTGTTAATAAATTTAAAAATAAGGATTCTGTTTTTTCAGCAAACATCTACTCGAAAATGTTTGTCAAGAATAAAGAAAAACGCCACAAAAAAGTCCTTATAAGTCTTTTCTATACTAAAAAAAATTAGATAATAACAAGTGTATTAATAGTATATTTAAAGATTAAACTCACTATGTATGAGTGATTTAAACTCTTTGGCCGTTGATGGGGCATTATGGCGGTAAATTGATTTACCATCTTTGAAGAAAATAATATAGGGAATACTTTTGACGCCATACTCATCGGCAAGATCTTTAAATGTCGCTGTATTGACTTTGACAAATAAAATATTAGGCTCTTGTGCCGCTACCCGTTCAAAAATAGGTCCAAATTTTTTGCATGGTGGACACCATTCGGCATAAAAGTCAACAATAACCATACTATGGTCATTAATTATTTTAGTAAATGCATCAGCTGCAGATTCTCCTTTTTCAATTATATTTTGTAACTCAGTAGCATTATGAGTTCGTTTTTCTGCTGTGATATCTTGGGTTATAGGTTCGGTGATAGGTTCATGCATTTCTTTTTTTTGAGTTTGTGTGCAACCAGTTAAACCAGTCATGCAAAAAAAAGATATTATTATAGAATTTGATTTCATCATTGTTATACCTTTTACATTTATATTATAATGGTGCTATCTTGTATTAGTAGTACCTTATACCAAAATATATATTGTATGCAAGATAAATAATATAATTGATAAAAATGTACTATGTAATGGATGCATAGAATAAAAAAGGAGAATTATATGCAACATTTTATGAAAAATTTACCTGAACCATTTGTTGGCCTTCTTTTTATGATATTTAGTATTATTATTATATTAGATGCCATGGGAATTATTTATGCAACAGCACTTGTTATTATTGGTGCATTTATTGCATTATGGTATGGGTTTATATTGATACAAGGGCCCAAAAAAGTACGTCATGTATTGGAGAATATGCATATAGGTAAAAAGCATTAATTTAGATACTTTTTTGTATGCAAATAAAGCCACGTTATTCACGTGGCTTTATTTGCATATGAGGGCCTATATTGTTTTTTTCACTTAACTCTTGCGGTATAATTTGCATTATAGGTAATGCGAGTTTAATATCCAATTCGCGGAATTTTTGAACTATAGCAATGCGTACATCACTTGCAATATCCCATTGATCTAACGTATAAGCAGAACTCAAGTAGCCACGTACCATAAATACAAATCCTCGGTTACCCAAATCATCAAGACGTACAATAGCTTTTGGATTGCGCAATACTTGAGGATGCTCATGTACTATCTGCATCAAAAGTTCTTTGACCCGAGCAGGATCTTCATGGATTTGTACAATAACATAAATATCATCAAACGCGATAAAGTTTCGTGTATAATTCCAATTCTCAATAGCATGCGTAATTAAATGTGCATTTGGTACTACAATAGTAGTGCTATTGCGGCGTCGCAATACAACAGCACGTGGTGTAATTTTGCGTACAATACCCATTATTTGATCATTAATTCTAATATAATCACCAATTTTAATTTGTCTTTGAACCAGAATAATAAAGTAAGCAACAATATCAACCATCGGATCTTTTAGAACCCAACCAATACTCAAACCAAGTACTGCAATGAGCCAGGTTACCAGACCGCCCAAACCAACACTTTGCAGTGCAATACAAAATACAGCAGTTACTATTATATAACGTAAAATACGAGTAACCATATTTTGTACACCAGTATCAACCAACAAAAGATCAAAAATTTTCTCCAGCACAAACCGGTTTAATGCATATGAAATTAAAAATCCAGCTACAATAAAACCAAAGATCATAAATAGAGAAATCATGGTGATTGGATGAGGCGATGCTTTAAGCAATAATGGTTCATATAACCATTCAAAAGCATGTTTGAGTGTAATAGGCCAGCCCCATATTTTGGCACCAATAAATATGCCAATCGATAAAAACAAAAGAAATGATGCAATAATAGATAAACCAAACCATGTTTTGGCATTAGCAAACCGCTCGCGGATAACTTGATCTCGCTCTTCAAAAAAAAGATACTTGGCACCACTTTTGAAAAAGTTATGCGCAATAAGTAATGCTTTGCATAATAATATAGTATATACAATACCAGCAACTATATACATGACCAATCGGCCGTACCCTACATATGGATGACTCATTACAATAACCAATAAAACACAACAAAAAAGCAAATAATAGTAATTGTCTACAAAACTATAGAGCCAATCGGTAATAGTATTATAACGTGGAATAATACTTAATATCTGTTCTTTGGTAATTAAAAGGAGCAGAGATATTTGAAAAAAAATAATATTAACCGCTGATATAATAGTCGGTAATTCCGAATGATACAGATCTGGCTGATAATAATAAATATTCATAAATGCATGTCTAAAAATTATAAGTATGGTACTGACGTACCCGAGCAAAGATAATATGGTTATGTATCTATCTTGTATATGAACATCAAAAAGAACATAATTATGTTGCTCATTAAAGCGTATGCATTGGTGGGCAAAGGTATATATAATAAAACTAAAATAGGCAATAGACATTAAGCAAATAAGTACATAAATATATGGATCAGGAATAATATGTAAACTCAATACATTATATATAATAAGCCCAAAGGTAAGCAGAATTATATGTGTGCGTATATATAACAGGCTTAATGCAATGAGTAAACCAAAAAAATGCACAATACCACGTCCCGGTAATACTATGTGTATAATGCGGTTATAAATACTTGGTATTATGCGGTATAATATAATAGATAATAGTATAATGAGTAGTAGCTTATATAATAAAGTAAAAAGTATACCAGGAACGGTGAGTAATTCACCTACACGCACTATAAATGCTTTCATATCAAAGCGCGCTAAATAAGAATTTAATTCACCGGCAAAGGATGCTATATCATGTCCTATTGAAGTAAATCCCTTCCAGGAAATAGCATAGGAAGGTCTATACCATATGGTAATAATAGATTGCAATTCTCCTATAATGAAATTAATAACGCGAATTGATGCATTAATTTCAGATAATAAACCGGAATAAACACCGGTCAATTTTCCCAATACTTCAGTTGTTTCACGTACTTTGCGGTCTGCACGTCTAAGTACATCTAGACATAAAGCATGTTCTTGAGGTACATTTTTGAATAAAGTAGCTCGTTTTGATTCAATGGTCATACGTAGTGTATGAATATTATCTGAAATTCTTTTTTGCATATTAAGTTGCTCTGCTACTTGTGTATTTTTTTCTTTATATGTAGCAAGCGATGCTTGGATAGTGGCCTTTATGGTTTCATAATATTTTATTTCTTGATTAATTTGTTCTTCTGTTGCAAAACGTCGTGCAATAATTTTAAAATAGGTTTCTTTTGCTTTTGCTTGTAACATATGATATGAAAATTGTTCATCTTCAAGGGCAATATTTGCATCAAGCAAAATCTTATTTTTTTTTAGCAGAAGCATACTTGAGTTAACTAAACCTGCTTTGCAAAGACCTACATATGATTCTACTGTTTGATTTGGTTCACGGCTCCAGTCATCAAGGTCAGTACCAGGGTTAATATTATATTGTTTGCGGATAACCTCATATGCAGCTTCTTGTATTTTAAGTTGTGTATCCAATTCATCAATTGCATGACGATATGATTCTTTGCGGGCAAAATATTCTTGTTGCAGCTTTTTGAGCGATTCTTTAGCCCCTAAAACATCCGTTTCATTAATACGTAATGATGATTTAATACGTCCTAAAAAATCTTTCAAAATAGTAAGTTGCGATTTGGCAATAAACTGCTGAAAAGCGGTTAATTCAACGCGGTAGGTACTTTCATCTACTTGTAATTGGCTATATTCTTTTTTTGCTTCATATAATGCTATTTCTGCTTTGAGTAAATCAATTGGCTCTTGGTCATGTGTATTACTCATATATGTTAGGTCTTCTTGTCGTTTTTTTAGATCTGATACTATGACTGTAAGGGCACGTTCACGGGTTTTGAGCTCTGTTTGTGCGTTTTTTAATTGTTCGCTTAAATGCCCAAGCCGTTGTTCATTTTCTCTAATCATCTGATGTATGCGTAATATATCATCAAATGAATAATATACATTTGCTATTAATTTACGTTCTTTTTTGAAACTTTCATGTTGTATATCATCTAAAAATTTAGTGATTTCACTGCTGAGGGTCTCGATAGTTGTTTTAAGTTCATCTCGTTGACGTTCGATATCTTTGAATGTTTGGTATGTTTCATTTAATATCGTGAGTTTTTTGACCGCATCATCTTCTGCTTGATATTGTAACCCTTCGCGGGTGGTGCGACGTGCGGTTTTTACTTCATTAAGTACCTGTGTGATACGTTCCTGAAATAATGGTGTACTTTCTTCAAGCGATTGGCGTATTTTTTCTAATTGTTCTTTTTGATGTTGCTTTTCTTCCCGAACACTCAACAAAGGTCTTTGTACACTAATAGTATGTACTGCATCAAGTATTCCATTACCTCCGCCATGATTGCTATCAGCATATGTTAACCCATCTATTACTAATAGGAAGGTGAAAATGGTATATAATATCTTCATTGTACCCTATAATTTTTTAGATATTTTAGTAGTATTTGTTACCAATTTAAATTCTTCTAAACAATAATGTATCCATATTTGTAACCCTGTTAAACACTCTACATGGAGATTAATATTATTTAAAGTATTAATGGGCGTAGCATGTATATGATATATACATTCGTGGCATATAGCCGGTTGATGGGGTCCATGTGAGCCAAAAAGCATACATAACTTCATCAAAATTATATCTTTGCATACAGCATTTAACATTAAAGGGACATTAATACATAACCAATGCACTATCGTATATACTTCAGGTATAGATGACCCTATAGGCATTTTATCACAAAGTTCCATGACTTGGTGTAAAAATGCAAGATCTTCTACTGATACAGCAAGTGGTACATGACAAAGTTCTTGTATAACAAGACGGGATATGCCACCCTTGCCTGATATAGAATAAAGTATATGAGAACAAATAGGAATATAGTGAGGATATAGAAGTATATTTTTTCCTTGTATTGAATCTAAAATGGTAACATTTTGCTTTTGCTGATCAGTACGTAGTATTATTCCAATAAGTATATCGTGTTGTTTCATTACATCCTTTTAAATTCAGATCAATAGTTTTATAGGAAATAATACTATGAAAAATCATATAGTACAAAAAATGGTATTCATGATCATTATATATACACTATTATTACAGGGAGACAATGCTACTCCGCGGCTTACGCTTATTTTTGTTATAGATCAACTTGCCTATAATACATTACAATTGGTACAATCCCATTTACATAAAGGATTAAAACGTTTGCTAGCCGAAGGGGTAGTATTTACTAATGCGCATCATCCTCATGGAATGCCTGCTACTTGTACAGGACATACAGCTTTAAGTACTGGTGCCTATGGCAATGAACATGGTATTGTGGGTAATAGTTGGATTAATACAGAAGGAAAGCATGTTGCATGTGATGATGCTAGTGCTGTAGACGCAGCGGTACTTTCGCCTGATGGTGAATATGCATATGGCAAATCATTTCAATACGGTATGGTAGATGGCATATCTGATCAGTTTGTGTTGCAAAGTACAAAAGAAGAACCATACTATGCCTATGGTATTTCACTCAAAAGTCGTGCGGCTATTGCAACGGCCAATAGAGCTGGAATCGCATTATGGTTTGATGCTCAGTCGGGCACGTTCACTTCAAGCAAAGCATACGTGCAAACATTACCAGAATGGGTTATTGCATTCAATAAACAGTATGCAGTTACATCACCCGGGCAAATAAGGTGGCAGCAAAAATATAACAATAATGCAGCCTATAGTATGGTTTTATATGATAATTATAAATACGTTGCGTCCCATAAGCCATTAGTAAATACTATTATTCCTATTGGTCCTATGGTAGATGCCAAAAATCCTTATGAACTTTTTATGTTAACACCAGCAGCAAATCAATTAATGATTGATTGTGCAACTGCTTGTGTACAAGCACATATAAATAAAGAAAAACCAGATACATTATTATTATGGGCTTGTATTAGTAGTCTTGATAAATTAGGACATGCATATGGGCCATGGAGCAAAGAAACCGTTGATATGTTATATCATTTGGATTATCAAATTTCAGCTATGATGCATACTATTGAATCATATATAGACCCGGCATCAATTGTATATGTATTGACCAGCGATCATGGTATTTCGCCAATTGTACAGCAAATGAATCAAAAAGGATTTAATTTTGCAAAACGCATTGATAGTGAGCAATTAATAAAGAATCTCAATAAATATGTACAAGAGACATACGGATATACTAATAGTATCTATGGTATTAAAGGTCATCAATTATATCTTAATACCAATATACTCATGAAAATGCCTTACCAGGAGCGTCAAAAGTTAATAAAAGATTTACAAGTGTTGCTTGAATCCCATGATGGTATCAAAAGGGCATGGACACCTGAGGAGTTATTAATGCGTTGTTTTCCCCGTTATTCGGCTGAAAATTATTTTAAACAACAATTATTCAAAAATAGATCGGGTAATTTGATTATGCAGGTATATCCCTACACTATTATCACCAGTCATCCCTATGGCACAAGCCACAAAACACCGTATACCTATAATACGCATGTGCCACTTATTGTATATCAAAAGGGTACAATACAGAAAAAACAGATACATACGAAGGTATTAACGCTGCAACTAGCACCTACGCTGGCCCAGCTGCTTCATATTCCGCAGCCATCCTGTGCAATGGAAGAAGTATTACCCGGTATACTACCTGAATAAATATTTTCTATTTATCAATTTATTGACATGCGACCGCTATATATGCTATTATGTAATTGAATGATAAAAAATTACTGATTTTTCATAATAGTTCGGGGGATTATATGAATTACCTAAACATAAACAAATTATTTATATTGTTTATAGTCAATAATGTATTTATTGGGGTATATCCAAGTGATATTAGTCAGATTGATTTAGCAGAAGCTAAACAACAATTGAAAAAAGAAATTGCAGAAGGACCACGATATTTTGAAAATAATGCTGCCTTAAGTCAAGTTAATATATTGAAAGTATATGAAAATGCAAAACATGTGCCTGAAGGTATAGCAGGTATGGAACGTACAAGCTATATATTTCTTAATACTATGAAACCAAAAAATGATTATATAGAGAATTATATAAAAGCAGAGACGCTGAAAAAATATGCAAATGATATGTACAAAGATATTGATAATGCTACAGATAGAGAATCACTTGATAAAGTAAAAGAAAAATATGGCAAAATAACGAGTGAGTATGCTATGTCAATTTTTGATGAACGGCATGCAACTATGGCTGATAGTTTAACAGAAGCAAATATACTCAAGCAATTGGGATTAAACTCAACTGAGGATCTTCGAAATTTCACGGATGCACAACTCGTTAAAAAAGCAAAAGCTAATATAGAAAAAAGTATTACTCCAAAAAGATTTTTCCTTTTTAGTGCAGCAGAACCAAAACTTTCAGTGTGGCAAAGAGTTGTTAACTGGTTGAGAGGAACACCAAAAACGAGCCTTGGATTTGCTAGCCAAGTACCTCAAAAAATTACACAAGAGCCTGCTATGCAGACTAGTTATGGGCAACGTCTAATGCCAAGAAGAATGCCGCGGTGGCAAGATACTCAACAATGGCTAAAAGAAAAAAAAGCAAAATATTTTTCGCCAGAAATGCATAAACAAAAAGTTCATGAATATTTGTATGGGGAACAATATTGGTAAATTACGCAATACATTTGAGATTCATTGGCAATAATGTTTAAAGAAAATACATATAAGATTTGTTAATTATATGGGGGATCCAATGCGCAATATATCATTAATAATAGGCATATCTATGGTATTGTCACAAACATATGTATATGCCCAAGAGACTCATCAAATTACCTTAAAAGAAGCTAAAGAAGAAGCGAAAAAAAAATTTGCAGATGATCTGTACTATAATTTAGATGAAATAATACGAACCCAAATTAAATATTTGCAAAAATATCAAAATGAAGAAATAGATTTTTCTTCATTTTCTGATGGATTAGACTTACTCTTTTATATTTGGCATTATACGATAGCAGATGCCATAAAACAACATTTGGCTGAAATCTATTATACTATTGATAAGGCATATGATCAAAATAATCTTACTGTATTAATTGAAGAATGTATGGAAATAATAAAAAAAGAGACAGATACATTAGGCAATAAAAATTATAAAAATACTATAAAGTCTACTTTAACTAATAAAGAAAACTTACTTAAAGCATTCGGTCTATCTTCTATTGACCAGGTAAAAGAATATACTGATGAACAATTGTTTGCAATCAGAAAAGAAAAAATGCAGGATATGTATAGGCTTCCTACTACACGTTGGTTTTCTACACCAACGTTTATACAACGATTTATTAATTGGTGGAAAGGAATACCTTCTACTAAGTAAACAGATAGTTTTAATGAAATAATGTATAGATGTTTATTCTGTTTTTTACTTTACTCTTTGTATATTTTATGTCACACTAATAGAAATATCTTTGATATATACGCACCGTGGGTAGGCAATCGCGTACACTATATGTATGAGGAAAGTCCGGACTCCAAACAAATACAGTGCCTCGGGAGAATAGTATGTCAATCGAGGGGAATCATATAATATATCGGTTATATGGTTTACGGAAAGTGCCACAGAAAATAACCGCCTTATATGTTATATAGGGTAAGGGTGAAAATGTGTAGTAAGAGTACACGCGCGCTAGCAGTAATGCTATAGCGGGGTAAACCCCACTGGGAGCAAGACAAAGCAGTGCAAATTGTCCGATTATTTGTTTCGGCCTGATGCACGGGTATGTCGCATAGATAAATGGTTGCCATGACTAGTACTATAGTCAGACAGAATCCGGCTTATGCTCACGAGTGCGAATTTTAATAAAAATACCGAATCTATATTGTTTTTAATTATTTCCTTCAGTACACTGATATATACTGTTGTATTCTCTATTGTTAAAGGATCAGCGTGATTTCTACTTCTGACTTCAAAAAAGGTTCCAAGATATTATTTAATAATGAACCATACCAAGTTATTGATTTTTTGCATGTAAAACCAGGCAAGGGTGGCGCATTCATGCGTACCAAGATGAAAAATCTTATTACTGGTCTTATTCGGGAAGAAACATTCCGCTCAGGCGAAAAATTTGAAAAGCCAGATTTAGTCTATAGGGAAATGCAGTATTTATATAATGAAGATGATCTGTATCATTTTATGGATCAAGAATCATTTGAGCAAGTAAGTCTTAATTCCAATCAGCTAGAAGATGTATTAAATTATCTAAAAGAACAATTTATTTACACTATCCTATATTTTGAAGGTAAACCAATTAGTGTAAACCCACCGTTGTTTATGGAATTGCAAGTAAAAGAAACTATGCCTGGCGTGCGTGGTGATACTGCACAAGGTGGTGCAACCAAACCAGCAACATTGGAGACCGGTTTAGTGGTGAATGTGCCTTTATTTGTCAATGAAGGTGATTATGTCAAAGTTGATACACGCGATGGTTCATATATAGAACGTGTAAAAAAATAATCACCAAAGCGAGAAATAGTATGTGTTCAGAACCAACGTGCAGCCAACAGGAAGCTATGCAAGATAAACCAGTTAAATATACTGAATTATCGCGGCGTGATATTCGTGCGCTTATCTTTCATTTGTTGTATGCGGCAGAGGCATATGAATATCAAGATTCTTTGCAGGCTATTGTTGATAATCTTAATCGCGGTTTTCAATTAGATATTCCTTTTGATAGTGAGGCAGTACAAACAGCGCAAGCAATTATTGATATGCGAGATCAGCTTGATCAAAAATATATAGCATTGCTTGATAATTGGCGGCCAGAACGCGTGAGTGTATGCACTAAATTAATTTTGCGTCTTGGTATGTGGGAATTAATATATACAGATACTGATCCGCGCATTATTATCAATGAAGCCATTGAACTAGCCAAATGCTTTGCCGAGGCTGATGCATATCGCTTTATTAATGGTTTGCTTGACCGTGCAGTCAAACAAGGTTCATATCGTAATACATAATCACCTTATATTATAGATGTCACTTGGATGCATATAAGGATAATTCTTGATCTTCATTTTGATATGCCATATCATCAGGTGCATTCCAGAATATACCAGTTTTACGTATAAACAAATCTTTTGGCTTATATACTTCTTTGTATTCACTACTGCCATATGCGGTATATATCAAATTATTTTTTGTAGAAGTCAGAGCTTTACTATAGCGTGGATGTTTTCCTATACCAGGAAAGCTGTTGGTTGCATTGTATAACAAAGTAAGAATTTCATTAGCTTTGTCTTTTTGTACATCTTCTTTTAATTGAACAATAATACGCGACAATGCTTTTCTATTACTATACGTAACGCCCGGTGTCAAACGAATAGCAACAAGATTTATATAATTCTGTAAGTTATTAAGTTTAAGTGTATCTATAATACCTTGATATACTACAGCTATATCACCATCTTGTGGCATAAAATAAAATTCATATCCCTTTGGTCCATGTATGTTGCTAATTATGTCAAATTCACGCGATACTTGATAATTTTTTTGCCCAATTACAATTGGTTTGGCAAAATCTTTTTCATTGAACTTACGCATTTGTTCACGCCAAGCGGGTTTAGATGTTTTCATAT
The DNA here is from genome assembly GCA_035940365.1 of Candidatus Babeliales bacterium. Classification (GTDB taxonomy): domain Bacteria; phylum Babelota; class Babeliae; order Babelales; family Vermiphilaceae; genus DASZEX01. The sequence goes on from DASZEX010000033.1 coordinate 24,553, forward strand.
ATTGATATAAAACTGGTAACGTTAAGGCTCCAATAAATGCACCACTAATCAGTTTGTCTGAAAGAGATTTACTATGCCAACCATATTTTGCAGTACCACCAAGAAGAAGACTATAAGCAGTAATATCAATAGGACCTGCAGATATAGGTTTGAGTTCTGCTCGTTTTCTATAAAATTCAAAGCCTTTTTGAGAACTTTCTGCTTGTATATATATAGTATTACCAAGTAATACTGCACATAGGGCATATATATAGTGGTTCATATAATAACCTCTCATTTTTATTAATTCAGCTTATTTCATTGTGAGTATATATGATATAATTTCCGATAGTCAATGGTTAATGAAAAATATCCTTATACATAATAATTATTTTTTGTGGGGTATTACACAAATATTCCCATACCCCCCAACTCTGCACGAGGCTAAGTTGCTCAAACAATGACGCCTTAATAGAAAATATATCATATAATAGATGGCCTAATTGCTGATATCTTTTTGTTTCGGGATATTGAATTGAGCATCACGGTATTAATATAGGTATCACGTGCAATTCGTTGTTCCCATTTTGTGTCAATCTCATAGATCGGTGCTTGGTTGCTATAAAAATGAATGGTTCCTGGTTTTTGATAGGTAAAATGTATAAAACTATCTTCTTTTGTATGTGTATGTAATATAGTATCCAGATACACAAGCCAACTGCCCACTATTGGATGATGCAAATCCGTATGATTTGGCTCTTTATTGTGTATGGTAATACGCATATTTGCTATACGCTCATGGTGTGGTTGCTCACGGCCAAAGAAACCAATAACTGGTTGCACCATATCTTCAAAAGAAATTAAGTTATATACATAATTGATTACATCCATATTTGGTTTATATGAACTTCCAGCCGGGGTGCCCAGTAAATATAAGGCATCAATAGATCTATGCCTATCAGAATTTTGTGCACATATATGTGAAGCAAGAATGGCAACATTGCCGCCATGGCTATGACCTACCATGCAAATACGTGTAGCAGCATCATACCTTTTAACTAATGCAGCAAGATCTTGAGCAGCTTGTTTGCGCGCAACATCATTATTATATCCAGACCACCGAAAAGGAATAACCATGGCATGTTGTACGGTACATTTGGCATTAAGTGCCTCAAAAAAATCGCCATCTGGCTTATACCAAGAACTATCAGCACCCCAGGTGCCATGAATCAATATAAATATTGTATGAATAATAGGCGACATACTACTCTCACCAATTATTGTATCACACTTTATAGCTAGTTCCGCCTATATCGATTTTCTGTATACTCCCGGAAAGCTTTGCGGCGGTTTCTGTTTTCCAAAAATTCAACTTCTTGTTTCATACAGGTATCTGAAAGATATACATATTCGGTAAGCCATTGTTTGTATCTAGCAGGCGAGGGAAGGATATTATTAAGGTTTTGCCAATTGCGATAATAAACATTATAAAACATCTTAGATTCAGCAGGTGTAATAGGGGAATCTATTTCAGCAGGTTGATGTATGGGCAATTTTAGTATGCGTCTTGTGCGCATAGCATGAGCATCATTACATAGAAAAATAGATAGATAAACTATAGATATAGATACTATTTTATGCATGTATAAACCTTTTTTTATTTTTTGTTATGTATAGACATGAGAGTACGTGATATAAGTAACCACGGCACGCTTATTATAATAGCAATAACTTTTATGGTATAACTTATTATAATAATTTGTTCTATGTGCTCTACAATACCATACAATCCAAACAAGCTAAATGCAATAGTATCAAATAATTGCGATAGCATAATTGATATATAATTACGTACAACAAGAAGTCGGCTTGTCCAATATTTTTTCAAAAAGCTATACAAGTAATAGTCAATAGCTTGAGCCATAAAATAAACCAATACAGATGCAATAACAATACGAGGAGTGTGAACAAGAATTGCATGAAAATGGTGTTGTGTACTATCAAACATATTTGGTTGGTACCAAAGATGTATATAACTCAGTAATGTATATAATGACAAAACAAAAAAATTAATAGTAATTGCCTGCCATGCTACTTTTTTTCCGTAATATTCTTGTAACATATTAAGTGCCAATGTAGCGCCAATAGTAAATGCATCTGATCCAGTTGCATTCAGGCCAAATAAGGTAATTTGCTTGATAACAAATATATTGGCAAGTAAACAATAGAGAGATACTAATGTAGTCAAAGCTGCTGGGCCTATATATACTCCAATAAGCGTAGCACAGGTTAATATGAGGCTATGTATAATAAAAATATATTCATTCATCATGCAGGCGTTCCCATTCGTGCAATAACTGTTCATGTTCTTTCTGTAAATTCTGCAGCTGTGTAGTTGCTTGGTTAAATAGTATTGAACCATATATAAGATCTGCAAAAGATTCTTGTATCTTTTGTATTTCGCGCTCAATTTTTTCTATTTTTTGCTCAAGTGAACGAATGTGTTTACGCATTTCATATGTTTGTGTAGGTGATTTTTTTGCCAAAAAAGTTTGGGATTGTGCAGATTCTATTGAAGGTGCAGATACAGAAGCAGCCGCTTTTTTTTGATATATATAGGCATCATAATTGCCATGATAGAAAAAAGTGCCTTGTGGTGTCAGTTCAACAATATGTGTTGCTAGTTGATTAACAAAATCATGATCATGGGAAACAAATAACAGAGTGCCTTCATATGCCTGCAATGCAGCAAGCAAAATATCTTTTGAGGGAATATCTAAATGATTGGTAGGTTCATCCAGCATCAAAAAATTAGCATTTTGTAATAATACTTTGACCATGCCAAGCCGGTTGCGTTCACCGCCACTCAGAACGCTTGCTTTTTTGTTAACTGCTTCATTGGTAAATAAAAATGATCCTAGCATTGAACGTACCGTTTGTTCAGTAGTATTGCCTGCATGTGCATATGCATTTTCAAATACGGTGTGTGAAAGATTAAGTGATGCTGTTTGATCTTGGTCAAATACTGCCGTTGTTACTTTATAGCCAAAAGAAAGCGTACCAGTCTGCAATGGTAAACGGCCTGAAATAATATTCAATAAGGTAGTTTTACCTACGCCATTGGCAGCAACAATAGCAACTTTATTCCCTCGCTCTATAGTAAAGGTTGCATTACTAAAAATATGTTTAGTGCCAAAATGATATGATAAATCTTTGGCCGTCAATACAATACGGCCTGATTGTTCAAGTGGAGCAAAATGGAACATAATTTTTTTATGATCAGGTGGCAATGTAATCCGTTCAATTTTTTCAACTTTTTTGATCATGCTTTGCGCCATGCGTGCCTTGCTGGCACTTGCGCGAAACCGATCAATCGTTGCCTGCATTTGCTTGAGGGTACGCTGTTGATTTTTATAAGAAGCTTCTAGCCGAGCAAGCGCTTCTGCTTTTTGTTTTACATAATCATCATAATTTCCGGTATAAAAGGTAGCAGTACCTCGCTCCAGTTCAATAATGCCAGAACATAATCTATTGAGAAATCGTTTTTCATGGCAGACAAGCATAAACCCAAATGAACTTTCTTCCAGAAATGATAAAAACCATTCTTTTGCCACAATATCTAAATGGTTAGTTGGTTCATCAAAAAGATAAAAATCTGCATGTTTTAATAGTAGGGTTGCCAGTATCACACGCATTTTCCAGCCGACACTCAATGTTTGCACTGATTGATCAAGTTGAGGGATAGTAAACCCAAGACCGCATAATATACGTTGTGCTTCTGCCCGTTTTTGCTCCGGTTCCATGAGTTCTTTTTGCTGACATAGTTGTGCATAAATATCGATTAATTCTTGATTACTGGGGTTATGTTCTAGTTCTTGCTCAATATGATGCAAACGAGTCAGAAGTTCCTGAAGCCCTTCAAATGCAGTCATAGTTTGATCAATAATAGATTTTTCTGAGGCAAGCACTACCTCTTGTGGCAAATATGCAAACGTTTTACCTTTGACAATAGCAATAGTACCGCCATCTACTTTTTGATTGCCCGCAATTGCCTTGAGCAAAGTAGATTTACCTGAACCATTGAGGCCAAAAAGACCGATACGGTCTGATTCTTGGATAATACAAGAAATATCATTAAAAATAGGTTGATCGCCATATGATAGGCGAAGGTTACGTATACTAATCATACGTATAAGTATACGAGCATTTCAGTACAAAGTGTAGTAAAATTCGTATTTTTATTGCATGTATAGTAAAAGTAATTATGATTATAATATTTAACAATCAAAGATATGTTTTATTGTATCATTTTTTATTTTCTATGTTTCTTGCCACATCTTTGTGCAATGAATGCAGCTGACTCACCATTATTGTATGAGCAACCTGAAACCGCAGGGCTAGATATTTGTGTTGATCATGGTGTATATCTTGGTTACTCTTACTTGAATACTATTTTTGGTCTTCGATCAGTAAATCGGTATTATAGAAATTTAATAGATCAAAATCACAATACTATTGCCAAAATATTAGAGAAAGAGGCTCAGGAATCACTCGATACCAAACATACCTTTAATATAAAAACGTTTGTATTTAATAAATATAATACTGCTTGCGGCTGGACTTACTATTATTGTGATGCCTGTAAATTGCCTGAACGCAAACCATGTGGTTGGATGTACTGTTGGCATACTGAATGCACATCATCCAAGCGTTGTACCTGTAAAACGCCTGCTATTAAAGTGACGTTATTTCGTTTTCAATTTGCAGGTAAGACTGAAGCATCTACGGACAACAATACCGTAACATTTGCGCCAAATATAAAAAAATACGTAATAAATAGTGAAGTTTTGGGGGCAAAACTTACATGGGCTGACAATTCAAGCTATACCCTCAAAAATAGCTACAAGGATAACTTATTAGATATTGCACCATGGTTTGATACACAAGATAATCTTTGTATCTATAAAAATTATTTGAATTCTAATTCCGCCTTTATTGCTGAAAGTTATATAAATAATAAAGGTGAATATTATATAGGTGACTTAGCATGTACTCTAGATAGAGAAACGATTGACCTATCTTCTTTTGTATGTTTGCCAGGGTTTTTTGATACTATCATATCTAATAATGTGTACAAAAAACGTACAGATGATGGTATTACTTTTGACGCAGATGCCATTTTATCGTGTACATATAATTTTAATCAGGAACAACTGCATCTATTGAATCTATTATTGAAACGGAAAGGCCCCACAAATTTGTTCATGCTTTATCTCATGCGTATTGGTTATTATTCATCACGAGATCAAAAAGCGGTTTTGGATATTTACAAGTATAGCCTTACTAAGTCTAAGAAATGCGGCGGGGCATATGTAAATGTAAAAACAAATCCCCTAGGATGGTTAGAATACAATGGCAAATATATTAGGGAAAATGATATTTGTTTAGATACCTTATTAGAAAGAAATTTTACATGGGAAGGGTGTAAATCAGTAATGAAAGAATTAAAAGTATGTAAAAAAAAATCAAAAATTATTTTACCACCTAATCACGAGTTTTCTGGATCTTTTTTCCCATCATTTTTAGCTGAAGTCAGAAAAAAACCATATGAACCAGTATTATTACATATATGGACAGGTTTTGATAAAGAAAATAAACACGTGCCATCATATAATTTTGCTCATATCAATCAATTAACTGAAAAAACTTATATTGATCTATGGAAACAAAGTGTCAATATTATAGTAGGTTCAACGCTCTATTGTCTAAAAAAAGATGGAAAAATAGATACCACGAGTGAAATTCCTGTATTGACTGACCAGGATACCAAAAAAGGTTATATTATTGATAAAGTTGAACCAATTAATCAAGAAAAAGGAACTATTGCTGCTTACCTGAAACCCAAAAAAGTATGGGATTATATGTATCTGCCTTATAAGCATATAGATCTTTCTACTGGCGTGAATACATTTGCTCGTGATGGATTTAATTTTAAGTTACTGTCTTATGATTATCTGATGAAATCGTTTAGTATAGTCACATCGTTATTATATAACTGGCAAACACGTATAGAAAGAATTAAATATACGATTTTAGATTTGTTTAATGGCCGCCGATGACATTATTATGTAATATACTATGAATGTATCTTTCTGGTTATTATATTGGTCGGGTTGTCATACACAACCATAGAGTGATATACAGAAATATAAAAGTATTATAGTATATGAATATAGCAATTATTCTTTAAAAAAATCTTATTATTCAATATGTTTATTTTTTATATATGCTGGTATTTGATAGGTTCTACTTGGCAACTTCTTGGTATGGATTATGCTGATGGGTTGGAAATATTTTGTGATCATAGTCCGTATCTTAGTTATGAATATAGCAATGATTCATTGAAATTACTTGCTAGACTTAATAAAAAATGTAATGAAAAAGTTATTTTAGCGCGAGCATGTATAAAAAAAAAATTGAAAAAGACAATAGATAATATATCAAAGAATCATGAAGATTTTAATCCAAACACTTTGACGTTCAATAAATGGTACACCGCATGTGGATGGACATATTGTTATTGCAAACTATGTACTTTATCCAAACATAAGCCCTGTGAGGATACAGAAAGTCAATGCCCATCTAAAAATAGGTGTGCTTGTCGAAAATCGGATATTGAGATGAAGTTATATTGCCTCGAGCCGAGTGAAGCTATTCGTGACAAATCAAAAAGATATATAATGCGAAATACGTTGTATGTTGCCAAATTTCCATTACCTAAACATCCAGACAATTTATTTTTTGACAAACATAACGAATCTTATGTAGATACTAATCCTTGGTTTAATCAAAATGATGAACTATCAATGTTTCCAATATATGCAGATAGTGCTTCTGATGATTTAATAGAGTATTCTTTCTATAATGGAAAAGTTATAAAGCGTACGCTAACACAACCCTTTAGTTCAGCTTTTACTTCTTCTTTAACTATAAAAGCATCAAATAATAATTTTGGTGCATTCGCTGCAATGCCATCATCAAGTCTCAATTTATTTAAAAAGTTTCCGGTATTTTTTAGTGCACTATTACATGCAAAAAAACATACATATCTAGATGAATCATATAAATATATTAAAATTGATTCTATTTTAGCAGAAATGTTTCATTTAAATGAAAACCATTTAAAGATACTCGCTCACATGATAAAGTATAAGTCTCCAAATAAGTATCCAAATTTTAACCCAAAACAATCTCTTATTGCTTCATACTTAGCCCACATAGGAGATACAAATACTGATTTAAAAGGTACGTTATTTTGCGCTTATATTAATCACTACAATAAAAAGTTTTCTTTTCCAAATCATGATATTTTTTATCTTAATCCTTTAGGTGGATTGACATCAAAAGGGCAATGGATAAGATTTAATGATTTTGTTTCATTTAGCAATATGGTAATGCAAAGTACTATCGATGCCATTGAAACAATTGATGATGAAATGCAAAAATCCTTTGAACAATTATATATTATTCAACCGAAACCGGACCCGACATATACTATTGATCCAAGATGTTTTCATCCAGAATATTTTATAGAAATACAAAAAAAGATCTATAACCCATGCATAATAAATCTATGGAAAATATATGGTAATACAGTACCTATTCAGTATGATTTTAAATATAGTTCCCAACTAACAAACATGTCATATATATATCCTTGGAAAAACAATCTCATTATTATACTCAATGCTATGATATATAATCTCAAAAAAGATGAAGACAAAACTATAACATGTGAAGATGTATTAATTACAAAAGAAGAAGAAAATCATGGGTATACTATAAAAGATATTGAACCAATTGATCTTACTACTAATACCATTACGGTTCATTTGAATGCAGTAACATGGTGGGAAAAAATTCTGTGTCCAATAAAAAAAATAAGTTTGTTACCCATGAATATAGTATTTAAAAGATATATTAATTATCCCTTATTATATCCATGGAATTTTATACCATTCTTGTATAAGACAATAAAGGGGAAAGTGGGTTATTTTAGGTATATATGATAATAAATATATGCAGTATGTAAGTATCGTGTCTTGTAAAATCAAGCTCGTGTTAATTTATATCTGCTGGACAACTTTTTTATCGATTTATCAGCAGGTTCACCTTTAAATTCTGTATCTATAATAACAGCATCCCCATTAGCATCACTAAGAATATTATCATATCCAACATCAAATGGAGCTTTTTTAATTAATTGTACAAGTTCTTTTGATGATTCGGCATTAAATGGTACATTATGATTAATCTTTTTTTCAGCAAAAATAACAAGCGCATATTCTTTTGTGACATCACTAATATTAATATCAACGTTATATGAAGATAAACATGTAGGGTTTATTATTTTATCTACAATCAAAAGAGATTCTTGATAACCAAGGTATTTTTCTGTGGTTTTATTTTTAACAAATATAACTTTTAGGGGAAGGTGTATATGAGAAAGTTTTTCATCATGCATAACTTGCTGTAACTTAGTATAAGTTAAAATTCGAGATAAAACATAGTGTTTTTTAATGCAGTTTTTTTCAAACCATTGTACGTCATAATCTATTAAAAATGATTTTACAATCATTCTTGCATCATGCATTAGTACATCAATATCATCTATTGGTAGTGGTTTATGAGCTATATCCACTATACCACCTGCACCTCTTGATCGTTTTTCAAGTGTGAAAAATGCTTCTTTCCATTTCTTATCATCCCATGGCTTTCCTGTACGATCTGCCATAAAATAATCAGTTGCTATATTATGTGAAACAAAGACTTCTTTTAAATTACTTACCGTTTTGTTTTCATCAAAGAAAGTCTTGGGTAAAAAGAGATATCGATTGTTTTTCCCTTTCCACTGATATAATACATCTAAAGATTCTTTTTTAATCTGCAATAATGCGTGTTGCCATTTTTCTGCTTGTTGATCTTTTAATTCAGTTAAATTTATTCTATTTTGGCTATTAAAATACGAGTACCATGTAATTGGATTAATCCATTGCATAGTCATCTTAAGCGCATTCTTGAAAGAATTGATTACCGAATTTTTGCTTGTAGTCAACTGAATTGGCTGATTCTTAGGTAATTCTTTTTTTGTATACCAATAATATCCTAATCCACACATACCACCAGCACACAGTGATGTTATAGCATATGGATGCTGTTTGAGAGCAGAGGCAAGATTAAACGGTACTTTATGTTTTAATGGATTAGTATGCATGCAGTATAAAGGTAAGCTTGTAACTTCTACTATCAAAAATAGTATTAACAATCCTTTAATTGTTTGTGACAAAATATTTTTCATAGAAGTACCTTATTACAAATAATTTCACAATAAAAATATATCTTTTGTATTTGATTATTGTCAATAATATACGAATGTATAAGTATTACTAAGCAAAAAAGAATAAAATGTATTTAGTTTATTTGGCATTCTTGCGTGTCTATCTCGGTTAATAGTTGCAATAATCCTTATAAATAAATGATTTTATTTTAAAAGAATAACTGATAGTGGAATATCTCATGCGAGGTAGGAGGTAGAATATAAAAGAAGAAGCGGCAAATATCCGCTTCTTCTTTTATTATTTAGTTTTTCAAATCAGGAAAAAATATACTCAGTTCATACTGGGCATTTTCTGCAGAATCAGAGCCATGCGCTGCATTAGTGCCTATGGAAGTACCATACAATTTACGAACGGTACCTTCTGCAGCATCTTTTGGATTAGTTGCGCCCATGAGCGTACGCCATGCAAATACTGCATCATCTTTTGCTAATGCCATAACCACTACTGGTCCAGAGGTAATAAAATCTACCAATTCACCAAAAAATGGTCGCGCTGCATGTACTGCATAGAACTTTTCTGCTGTCTTTTTATCTATAGTACGTTTTTCCATACGCGCTATAGTAAAGCCATTATCTTCAATCATTTTAATAATTGAGCCGGTATGGCCTGCTTTGACTGCATCCGGTTTGATCATTGCAAATGTATATGCCATGTTGTTTATTCCTTATCTGCTTTGCTATTTTCTTTTTCTTCACGTTGTCTAATTGCAGATTCCAATGCAAGCTGAAAAGCACTCTTTGCACCAGTTGATGCAGCTTGTGTTCCTGATGTTGCAGTAGATTGGGTTGTTGATGTTTTTTTGGATGAAGATTTTGACGTTGCTGTTTTGGCTGGCGCAGGTGTTGCTACTTGCTGGGTTGCTGGTGCACCTTCCAGACGTGTACTGAGCGCCAATTTGCGATCCTGTTTGCTTACTGCAATGACGCGAAGTTCATACGTATTACCTATAGTAAAGTATTCTTCCGCTTTTTTGGATTGTTCACTTTGCAAAGTAGTATTATGGACTAAACCTTCAATACCATTCGGCAAACGAATAAAAGCGCCAAAGTTAGTTACTTTAGATACTACACCATTTACTAATGAACCTACTGGATAGAGTGTTTCCACTTCAGACCATGGATCTGGAGTTAATTGTTTAACGCCAAGTGATATCTTTTTATTATCTTTATCAATAGAAAGTACAATTACGTCGATTTCTTGACCTATATGATATTTATCTTTTGGATGTTCTACATGCTCAGTCCAAGAAAGATCAGAAATATGAACAAGCCCATCAATACCTGGCAATAATTGTACAAAGATACCAAAGTCGGTAATATTGCTAATTGTGCCATGGATTTTTTGGCCGACAGTAAATTGTTCAGTAACCTGTTCCCATGGATTTTTTGAAAGTTGCTTGATGCTCAAGGACATACGGCGATTTTCTTTATCCAATGAAACAAGCAATACTTCTATTTCATCACCAACTTTATAAAGTGAATGCAAATTTTCTATGCGATCAGTCCATGAAACTTCAGAAATATGTACAAGGCCTTCAATATTTGGAGCAACTTCTACAAATAAGCCATAGTCAGTAATGCTTGAAATCTTACCTTTAATACGAGAACCAACAACCAATGATCTCTCAACTTCTTCCCATGGGTTTGAGGTAAGCTGTTTGAGTCCAAGTGATATTTTTTCAGTATCTTTGTCAAAAGAGAGTACCATAACAGTAATAGTATCACCAATAGATATAAGTTCACTTGGATGAGCAATACGCCCCCACGTCATATCGGTGATATGTAATAACCCATCAACGCCACCGATATCAATAAAGGCACCATAATTGGTAATATTTTTGACTACGCCTTGTATAATTTGATTTGGCTGTAGATCAGTAAGTACTCGTTTGCGGGCATCTGCTCGTATGTCAGAAAGATATTTTCTGCGAGAAATAATAACATTACCCCGTTTGCGGTTAATTTTTAGTATATTGGCAGTAATTTTTTGGCCAACATATTGATCAAAATCAGTTACCCGTTGTAAATCAATTTGGGAACCAGGTAAAAAGGCATCAATACCAATATCAACACTCAAGCCACCTTTGACTTTATGAGTAACAATACCTTGGACCGGTTCTTCACTTTCAAATAATTTAACAATACGATCCCATGCGCGCATTGCTTTGGCACGCTCATAGGATACTACTACATGACCTTCAGCATTTTCCAATTGCTCAATAAGGACTTCAATAGTATCGCCAACAACTAAATTTTTTAATTCATGAGGACCAAATTCAAATTTTGGTATAAGGCCATATGATTTGCAACCAATATCAATTAATACACCATCAGAATCTACACGAATAATAGTGGCGGTGGCTGGTTTGCCAGGAGTATAGTTATTAAATATACCTTCATAAAGGCCATTGAGTTCTTCTTGAATTTCAGGGGAAGTAAGAAGAATATCTTCATTAATAAGAGATTTGGACCGAATAGCGCAAAACTGTTCGGGGCGGATTAATTCTTTTGACATGTATATGAGCTCCCAGAGCGTATATTGTATCGCTTGCCATACAGGAAAGGTATTAAAGCAAGGTTACAGGTTATTAAAATATAAATACTCAAACCGCTATAATAGACATTTTCTGCCTATTATAGCAGTCTTTTTTATAATATCAGGCAATGATAATCTCTGCAAATATATTATCTGCCAGAGGATTTTCTTGATCGGCCAGTAGTTTTTTTGGATGATCCAGATACAGAAGACCGCGTACGTTTGGTTGATGATGAACGTTTGCGGCTATGAGTCTTTTTGTGACTTCCTCTTTTTTTTGTAACCATAGGAAAACCTCCTTTTTATAGTTAAAACTTATTACTCATTATTACTATAGCAATTATTAATTTTTAACTGCAATAATTCTTATATAAAAATTTTTAAATTTAAATATTAATAAATAAAATAATTATATATCCTCATTAGGAATAATTGCCATAGGTATTATGGGTGAAGGTATAGTAGTATTTTCAGAACGTCGCACAAATGGTGTATAATCGTCTTTAAATTCATCTTCATAACAACCTGTATAGCCTCCTATGCCCATTGTTTTCGGAGATGATTGATATAAAATATACGCACATCTAGATGCCGTTAAGGCAAAAGAACTCATAAAAGATTTTACATAACTCATACCCACTATTTTATGTGCAATACCTGTTAAAATACCGCATAAACCAGTTAGGCCTAAAACTTCTAATGTTGTCTTATATTTGTTATATAGAGTTTCCAATACATCTATTTTAGTATCAACATCAGGGACTTGTTGGTTAATATGATATGTTAGCATAGATTTATCAACAGCATTTTCAGCAGGTTTATATACCTTATCTAATAAATTTTTTAACCAAAAACGGGGAGCTTGCCATGGTACTTCCCATAAATAGCCAAAAGTATTTCTTCGTTTAAAAATACTCATATCAATAGGTTTGTTGGCATAACCTCGTACAGCTTCCATAATAAGTCGTACTTGTGGTGAACAAGAAGGCTTTAGCGGACGCCAAAGTGGAATATAAGCATATCCAGGTATCTGGCCGCAAAATTTATGATGTCTTTGATCATATGCTATAGTATGTAAAGGTTCATAAGTCCATTCACGACGACTGTGGATACCTAAGGTATATATTTCTCCCATTAATGTTTGATCTGATGGCATTGACACACAAAGACTATATTTATTAGATTCTGTTTCATCAAGATAAGTTCCCATACAAGATTCATGCAATATAGGCTCAGCAAAAACAAAATTATCCGGTTTATCAACTGGTTTATTTGAAATAAGTATGCCTGCTGATGTCAAAAATGGTATCCCTGAGGAAATAGGAAAATATATTTCTTCCTCATTTTTAATGTTTTGAACACCCAGCGTTAATCCATCTTTACTGAGGCATGCTTTAAAATTACCGTTATGTTCCATTGTACTATTATAAAAGACACGTGGTCTAAGGTTAAATACTATATTACGAACCCACCATCGCGGCTCACAATGAAGATTATACGCGCAAGTCCATATAGGCGAACGATATAATGCCAATCTTTCTTGAAATTTTATACTAAAATCAGTAAGAACAGCAGCCTTTTGTACGCGGTTTTTATGTGGTATTCTTGTAAGATATGTATAAGAAAATAATGAAGAGATACAATCATTGTCTTTCATGCGTTGAATGACTGTAGGATTTTTTCTAATTCTTGCCAGTTCATGCCAAATAATATAATCCATACCGTAATCTGTTTGCCAATAATGCAATGCACATAATAATGTACGATTAATTTCATATTGTTTTTCAGAATGTGATTTTTTGCAGAAACAGGTACTATCTGTACATGCAGTAGATAATTGTTGATGATTGTCACATCTATGCTTTTTTAATTGTATATCAAACCAATAATTAAAAGTGTGTTGTTTGTTGTCATCGCATATTTCCTTCCAAGTTTTAATATTTTGAGATTCAACAAATGTTTCATCATTTGCATATAACGTTGGATAGAAAAAGCATAGAAATACTAAAATAATGATCATTATAAATCCTTATTGCATGCTAAAGTACAAAATATATATACTTATAGTACTTATTTTATGTCATTATGTAATAAAAATACCGCAATCGTATGCATGTATGACATATATATAGCATAGAAAAATAAAATCTTAAACTCTATCAGTATGTTTTTGTTGACAATGCATTAGTAAAAAGTATATTTAAAAACCAAAAATTATTTTTATTTGAGGAGTATTTCTGTGCAAGCATTGATAATGTATAGTTATATATGTATAATAATAAATATGTCCATGCCTTCTTTTTGTATGAAACAAGATATAAAAGGTGGCCAATTAAAAATCAGTAAAAACAGTAGAAGTAAATCAAGTCGTATATTACGAAGAACAGAAGCTACCCATAAAAGATTTGAAATACCAAAAAGGTTTGAAATATCAAAAGAACTTCTACCTGATATTCCCGATCTTTCTGAATCGAGTATTGTAACTTTTTTTGAAGAAGAAAAATGTCCTATTACTCATGAGAGATTATGTCAAGCTATTGAATATAATGATCTAAAATCAGTAAAAAAAATCTTGAAAAATCAATCAATTAATATTGAACATACTAGTATCAAAGAAATATCTTTTGGTAATTCTACATTTGAAGAACGATTAACACCGTTGGGTTTGGCAAGCTATCTTTGCTTACCTAACATGGTACAAACCCTTATTGACAAAAATGCGAATATTAATGTGCAAGGGTTTTTTAATCCATTGAATCTTGTAATGTGTGCAAAACCGCCTATTCGTTTTGATATGTTTGATACGTCATTTCTTGTTTGTAGGAACCAAGAAAAATATGATTTAGGTAGAGTATTTCACCCATTCACTCAAGAAGAAAAAATAGAAGAATCACTATTTCGCCAGCGGCAGAGGGAATGTCTAAAATTACTTGTAGAAAACCGTGCTGATATACATAAAAATTATTATGGTGGGGGAACCGCATTACATAGAGCAGCCCATGTATGCGCGCATCTTATACCTGATTTAATTGACTATGGTATAAAAGTTAATGAAACAAAGCCGTTAAATAATAAAAATGCTCTTCTGGAATTATTAGATCATTGTTATAACCACCCAATAACAGATGTTATAGAAGCGGCTCAAGCATTGTTGGATGCTCGTGGTGATGTTTATCAAGAGACTAATCTTGGTCTTTTTGATGATACTATTGCTAAAAAAAGATGGGATGGTGAATCAGTATATACATGGATGCAGCATCAAGTACGATCTGATGTAGACGTTCACCCTAAACTTATGGAAATAATCTTGTCAGCTATTGACCAGCAAACAAAAGATAGGTTACCTGTACATATTCTTAAACAGATTTTTATTATTATAGGAAAAAGAAACCCACAAATATTGGCTACCTTCGCATGTGTAAATAAAAATTGGAATGAGGCTATTAATAGTGCAGAAGTTACTAAAAAAGTTTTTCCTACTGTGCATCGTATACCCTTATATACGTTTGGAGCAAAGGTGTATCATTGGGTAAATGCAAACTTATGCGAGGCAATACTACATCAAGATATAAAAACTATGAATTTGCTTTTGCAAGATTCAAGAAATTATGTAAATCCTAATTATATGTACATAAAAAAAACAGATGTAGGGCCTCTTAATTATAAGATGCATACCACACCGATGGTACTTGTTGGCCAACAATGCAATATAAAGATGATGAATGCTTTAATACGTGCAGGAGGCAATATTAATGCACCAGCGCCATATAATGCCCTTATGGCGGTAGTTGAGGCACATAGTGATAAATCTGGATTTAAAGAAACTCAGCAGAAATGTGTACAACTTCTTCTTGATAATAAAGCAGATATACATAAAAAAAATAAAAATGGTACCGTATTACATCATGCTGCACAGTATGGCAAGGCACATTTAATGCCTATGCTTGTATCTGAGGAAAATGTTAATATACAAGATAGTAATGGATCAACAGCACTCTGTAAACTTTTTGAACACTGGAATACATATAATCCATCAGTATTTACAACTGCAGTAAAAGCCCTATTGGAAGCAAAAGCAGATATTGCTATAAGTAACAAAGAGGGTAAATCAGTCGATTATTATGTGCAAAAAATAAAGAAAGGTTTCCGGTTTACTAGAGGTTTTGATCCTGCAATACATATGATAAAAGAACTATCAGGAAAAAAAATTAATGAATCATTATAAGTTAAAACTCTTGTTCAGATGAGTAATTCAGATAATGTAGAAGATCGTAAGTATTTAGTTCAGAGTATTACAGTTATTGATAAAAATTTTAAAATGGTTATTTACAAAAAACGATAATCTGTATAGTCTGAGTAAATCAAAAAAAATGTTATTTTGGGAATAGTTAATATGAAAAATACATATCTGTTATTAATTTTTGGATTTATGATGTACGGAGCATTGGCAGCTGTACAGGAACAACCTAAAGTATTATTAAATACAAAAAATCTTGGTGATGGTTTCTATACTATCAAAGATGGTAATGTAATAGCATTTAAAGATATGAAAGAATCTTCTGCATTGTCAAAAAATATATGCAAAGATGTATACAACGATTTGTTTGTAAATCCAGATTATTCTCCAGCCAAAAAAGCTGGTTATATGATTGGTGATGTAGGATTAGCTTTTGGATGTTTATATACGTGTGAATATATGGTCCATGGTAATTGGGCTGCAGCAGGTATATCTTTACTTGCAACTGCATTGTCGGCCGGTTTATGTGTGATTGGATTGCAAAATGAGTCTGAAATATTTCGCCCATTAAAAGCCGAAATAACTATAAAAACAGCATTATTTTTTGCCGCGATGGGCCTGACATCCCGATTGAACCCAGGAAAAAACTGATTCAAAAGGTAAGTGATATTATCTGTTATTTGTTACATATCCTATGTATAACGCAATAGATCCGGCAATGGCGGCATTAAGACTTTCAGTGCCGCCGGGCATGGCAAGGGTAATATGTGTTTGGCAATCATTGAGCCATCTTTGTGGTAGTCCATGTGCTTCATTACCTATTACCAGTAAACTTTGGGCAATGGCAGCTTTTTCTGGTTTTATGCCACCTTCAACTACCAATGCACATAATGGAATATGTGTATGTTTAATAAGTATATCCCAGGATGAATTATATATAGTAACCAATGCTATAGTACCTGCGGTAGCTTGAATAACTTTTGGACTCCAGGGATCGCAGCCCTCTACTATTATTACGGTTTTGACTCTCATAGCTGCAGCTGTGCGAATTAGGGTTCCCATATTACCCGGATTGGTGATATTTGCCAGCACAAGGCCTGGTGTCATGGCAAGCAAACTTATTTCTTTTGGGATGACAAATATACCAACAATACCACTGGGCGTGCTGGTACTACTTATTTTTTTTATTAAAGCATCAGAAACTATAACAGGCTCAATGTCAATAGATGAAGCTACCTCTTGGTACGTATCTTCAGTGCAAAAAAGATAATGCAGCACAAGGCCAGCTTCATACATAGTTTGGCAGGTACGCAACCCTTCAGCTATACATTCTTGATGTTTCTGCCTATAGGCACGATCTTGCAATTTAGTTGCATGTTGAATAAGTGGATTTTGTACGGATGTTATATATTTCACTACAAATCTCCATCACATATACGTTGGCGGTATTGTGCCATTAATTGCATCATAAAATGAATATTATGAATAGAAGCAAGAGTATATCCGGTCATTTCGTGTGCTTTAAATAAATGGTGTATATATGCACGGGAATAATGTTGGCATACCATGCAGATACAGCCAGGTTCTAGTGGGCCAAAATCATTCTTATTGCTGCTATTTAAAATTTTTAAATTGCCATACTGAGTAAATAGTAAACCATGGCGAGCACAGCGGGTAGGATGTGATGAATCAAACGTATCTATACCTAGTGGTATACCTGTAGCAAGTGAAGGTAGATCGCCTATACCCAATAAATGATTTGGCTTGTCCTGAGGCAATTTAGGCATAAGGGTAGTAAGCATGGTGATCATTTCTTCTCTGGTTTTTCCAAGGCTTCCCCCAATAGCATACCCATCAAAAGGTAATGAAGCCAGATATGCACAGCTATGTGCACGTAGTGCATCATCAATACCTCCATGAATTACTGCATACATAGCTTGGTTTTGTGGATTCTTTTTATGTTCCTGCAGCGAACGTGTTTCCCAGCGATGTGTGCGTTCAAGCGACTGTACCAGAGCCTGTTTATCAATATGATATGGTGGTAATTCATCAAATGGAATAATAATATCAGCACCCAATTGCTTTTGTGCTTGCACTGATGACTCTGGCGTTAATAATAAAGAAGAACCATCACGATATGATTTAAATAAAACGCCTTCCTCATTAATAGTAATAACGGCATTAGAGCCTTTTTTGGTTCCTTGACTTTTCAGTTCATCATGTACAGTGCCATAGGCTAAACTAAATACTTGAAAGCCTCCTGAATCGGTAATGAGAGGCATAGTGCGATGCATAAAGGTATGCAAACCGCCTGCTTTTTGAATGATATCGGTACCAGGCTGAATCATTAAATGGTAGGTATTGCAAAACATAAGTTGCACACCCAGTTCGGTGGCGAGCTTAGTGTCAATAGCCTTGAGTGATGCATTAGTACCTACTGGCACAAAATTAGGAGTATCAATAATGCCATGAGGTGTATGGATGCGTCCCACTCTGGCACGTGATTTTTTTGATGTATACAGTAATTCAAACCAAAAATAAGGATTTTGCATAACTATGTAATCTATTAAAAATTAAAATATGAGAATGATTCTTTATAAATATACTAAAAAGCAATCATTTAGCAATAATGCATTTCAAATAGAAATGTGTCATGTATGTTTTTGTTGATACTATTCAGACCACCATCCAGACCATCCAAGTCCAAATCTAGATTGTTTTTGTTTTTTAGGAAATTTTTCAGCTAATTCAGAGATGTTGCTAGGTTTAATTTTAGAAGGTGGTTGTCCGGGACTAGGTGTTTTTCCTGTCGGCGGTTGATTCGGTTGTGTTTTTGTAATTGAAGGTGGGGTACCTGCTGGCGCTGGAGATGGAGCGCCTACTGGTGTAGTAGAGATTTGTTCACCAGTTACTGTGGGTGGCGTTGGGGGAGTTTCTGGTGGTGTAACTACTGAAGTAGGTGGCTGCACAATAGATGTTTGTCCTGTTGGCGGTTGAATAGGTTGTATTGCTTCTGTAGTTTGGGGATATAGTACCTGTTGATGTAATAGTAGGAACTTGTCCTTCAGTTAATGTGAGCGGTGCTGGTGGAGTTTCTGGTGGTGCTATAAAGGATGGCTCACCTACTTCAGTAGGTGGAGGCGAAATAGGTGTTGGTTCTATTGGCGGTTGAATAGACTGTATTGGAGGAGTTTTTGGTGGTATTTGAATAGAAGTTGGTGATGGCGTTATATTTGGCGACTTAGCCGGTGTTGCTTTACTACCTTGCAACCATTCGCCCCAACTAGTAACTTTTCGACCGGTTTGCTCAATACCACCCCCTATATCACTCAGTGATGGTATTTGATTCCAGTATTTGTACGTTAAATATCCTAATCCACTTGCAAGAAATAATCCCCAGACAACTTTTCTTTTAGGTCCACCGGCCAAGAGTTCTGTGGTAGCAGAAACTCCTTTTAATACTAAACCATGTGTACGAGGCATATCAACCCAAATAATAGCTGCAAAATCAACGATGTCATTATATATTCTGGTCCAAAACCTACTTAATGGACTATATCCACCAATATTAACTTGCATATATCCCTGTAATTTAGATGGTATTTTTTCGCCACCTGATAACAGTGTTGGGCTTGCATTATTAATATCTTCAATAAGATATGCATTTAATTTATTTTTTAATGATTCCCATGCGGTGCTGATGTTATTTTTTTCTGTATTGGATAATGTTCCGGCTACTTGTAATGCAATAAGTGCATCTTCAAATTCCTTATATTTAGTAGGAAATGTACTATAGATAAACATTCCTTGATCTAAGAATTTATCTGAAACGAGTGCCTTTTCAGCATATTTTGCGTGTAGGGGTGGTTGTCCTGGTAATTGTATTTTAATAATAAAATGTTCAGCATTTTCAGCTGATTTATCTATAGCAAAGGATGCAGCAAATGGTTCGCGATAAAGCGGATAGCTAGTAATTCTGCTTATGGTTTCTCCAGGCCTTTGGTATATATATCCTAAGCCCTTTTTTATTGCTCCCATATTATAACTTGAACTAGGTGCCAATAATAATAATATGAATATTTGTTTTATATACGTATTCATTATTTATTACCTCCAAAGATTTTGCTTGGCCATAATTTGGTTGCAGTATAGCCTAAAGCGCCAATACCAAGCAGCCTCAGCATTGTCCATTTATTGTATAACACTTTTTTTGCTGTAGTGGCTAAGGGTTCTATTGGAGCAACATCTACATGCAACGCAGTACCAAGTTTTTGTATTTCTGAATATATGATTCTAAATGGTTTACTTATTGCATTATCTTGAGCCAGATTAGTTGTATAATTTAGGCTTCCAAAAAATAATGCCATGAAAAAATTATTAATACTGGAATCATTTGCAGCAATAATGTTTTTGTAGGTACCAGGCAATGAAGCCTGTAAGCCTTCAATAATATTATTAATAAAAACATTGTGCCAATTATTTATATTTTTTTCAATTTCATTATAGGTTACTAATGTTTCTTCGCTTGATTTATCTTTATTAAATATAGCTATCATAAATTCGCCAAGTAATTTTTTAAATCGCTCTATTGCATTCTCTTCTATAGTTATGCTTTTTTCAATTCTTTTTCCAAATGAAATTAAGCTTGTAATTTTATCATGAATAGAAGTTTGAAATCTTTTTATATCATTTTGTATTTTGGTAATAAGAGGATCGATAATTTTAGATGGAAGTTGGGTATTTTCCGAAGTTTTTGGTATTGTATTATTTATAGCTAAGTCATACTTATCAATTAATTGTGAATCAAAAGTAAATATAAAATTATCTTGGAAAAAAAGTTTGGAAATTTGATTATATACACCTTGGCCCTCTTGTTTAATAAATAATGGCTTATGCAAACTTTGTATTTTTATATAAAATGTTCCGTCGGCTCTTTTATATAATGTACAATGGCAATCTATATTTCCTACATCCCATATTGGTTTTATTGATTGCATTGCATATATAGGGGCAATAAGTGTACATGCAAGGTATGCAATACTATAGTTATTAATATATTTCTCCATTTCCCCTACTCCTATCTATCTATTATAATTATTTCCTATTGCGCAATCAAATTGCAATAGTTTAATAAAAATAGATAAAAAGAATAGTTATATACTAATACTATTGGTGTTATATATATGTTACTCTGATAATAAAATGATGGGGCTATAACGAAGAATATTGAGTGTAGGATAATATAAGATACTTAAGGCTGTTTTATTTATTTCCGGATGTTTAGAAAGAATGCTACCGGTTTGGCTTGCCAAAAACTTAAGCCATAGAATTCTTGGATTTTTTTTGGCTACCAATGTTATCAATTGCTGTATTGCGGATGCCTTTGAACTATAGGGTGAAACTGCTGCAGTTGGTGTAAATTTTTCGTGCAATTTAGGAATAGAAGGAGGCCGAAACATAGACATAGTTATGCTATAGGTACATGTAATAAGAAATAAAAAGTTTTGTATATAATGTTTCATATGCCTTTAACCTACTTATATTAATTCTAATATAATTATACATAGATAAGTATAATAAAGACAATATTTTATATCAAACTTTGTTAAATCATATTTGAACTAATAGGCAATGAAACGAATAATAATCAAATATAATTACCAATCATATGATGTGCCAAAATGCACTTGATGTGAACTTTCACCAGGGGCTGGATCTATTTTAAAACCCCAGTCAATACGTATAGGCATAGGTTGCAAAATACGCAGTCCAAAACCTACTGCATGTCTATAATTAAATTTATTATTAATAAACGTTGGTGGTGCGTTCTCTGGCACATAAGGGTTATCCCAACCAGCACCCCCATCATAGAATAAAAGACCTTTCATGGTCATACTTGGATTAATAGGAAATACCAATTCTGCATTTACATAAAATGCTTTTTGTGCACCTATACTGTCACTAATACCTTGTGCTTTAAATTTAGGACTTATATCACCAAACCCATAGCCACGTACCGTTGCATCACCACCAATATGAAATAGTTTTCCATAGGGAATAGTACGATTACCAATAGGTTGAGCAATACCAAAAAAACCATGTAGATGAAATACCAAATCGCGCTCACCAATAAGCGGTGTGAACCAATGCGCTTCCAGTTCGGTAGTATAAAAGCTTATAGGACTATCAAAGCTTGGTACTGCAACGCGGGAGGCAAGCCGAATTCGATGTCCTCTGCTTGGATGAATAGGATGATTGCGAACATCTTGTTCAGCAGCAAATAAAAGCCACGTAAATAAACCAGTCTGAAATTCATTAGTAATAAGATTTTGATACAGAATATTGCTTTTCAGAACACAATCTACAATATCAGGATTTTTATCAGGGCGAGGAACAATTTCTTGTATCACTGGCTGAGTTTCATATTTGATGTTATCTATGCCCAATCCCGCCATCAGTTGCATATTGTGAATCATATAAACCCATGGTGGTATTATATAACCGAATGATAATGATCCGCCTGTGAGCTTTTCATGTATTGCACGTGCTTTAATATGATGCAATTGGCTATATGATGGTCGTTTGTGATACAAGTCAAAAGCGCCGGTAATCGGTTTATCAAATAACCAAGGCTGTGCAATATGAAATTGTGCACTTTTATCATCTTTTGCCCAACTGAGTGCCAAATTAATACGTGTACCATAGCCAAACAGATTAGTATCAGAAAATTCACCGGTCATAGTAATACCAGAGGCAGGAGATGCTTTATTACTTTCTTTTCCACCATAACTCAGTTGAAAACCAAGATGGCCTGTTTTTGCTTCTTTTACTACTAAATCAAGATCAGCAGTATCTTCTGATTGTTTTATAACTTTCCATTGCACACCTTCTGCCGGATCAAAGTAACCAAGGGCTGAAACGTTATTTTTTGAATTTTCCATAAGCCGTTTGGTTATAGTGGTTCCCTCCTGCAATGCAAGTACGCGGCGAATAACTTTATCACGCGTTTTTTTATTTCCTTTAATAGTAATCTTGCGCAAAGTAATAGGATTACCTATGTCAGAATATAAGATAATATCAATGGTTCGCGTTTCTTTATTAAGTTCAATAGATGGATTAATATGGGCAAAGATATACCCTTGATCACCCCAGAGAGTTTCAAGTCGTTTTATTGCTGCTGTTAATTTTTCACGTGAATATACGTCACCAGTACGGATAGAAATAGCAGCAAGCAATACTGATTCAGGTAAAATATCATTGCCAGGAGCTTGAATAGAACCAATATAATATTGATCGCCTTCATCAACGGTAAATATCATATGCATATGATATGTTTCTGGATCAACATCAGTTTCTACATTAGTCACGCGAGCATTTAAAAATCCGCGGTTTTGGTATAAATCTTCAATTTTATATTTATCTGCTTCTGTTTTACCTGGATGATAGGTGCCAGATTTATCAAGAAAACTGAGTAGCCAATCCTCTTTGGTTATAATAGTTGCACGTAGTTCTTTATCATTAATAGAATTATTACCCTCAAATGAAATCCGTTTGACTACAGTTTTTTGTCCTTCGTGTACCGTAAATACCGCTGTTACTTTATTATTATCTTCAGGATCAAGGTCCAAGCGGGTATCTATGATTGCATCATGATATCCTTTTTCATGATACATATCTTTAATTTTTTGCGCATACCGCTTTAATTCAGATTCCATAATAGAACTTATAGTGGTGAATGGGATTTTCTTGAATATATCTTTATCTGTTAGCGCACAGTTGCCTTTTATTATTACTTCTTTTAATCGTTTTTTTTCTGTTACTTCTACAATAAGAATAAGAGAATTTGGTCCATTTTCTTTGCCATATAAACGTATATTTTCAAAGTGGCCCAGCGCAAATAAGCTATGGATAGCTTTGCGTGTTTTGATAGGATCAAAAACATCCCCTACCAAATAAGGCAGCGCGTGCAGAATTATAGAATCTTGCACGGTATTATTCCCCTTTACCTGAATAGCATCTACTATACGTTTATCTGACCATGCAAATGCATCATCAACTACAGTTTCATCAGCATATATAGCAGCAAAAGCTATACCCAATACACTACATATAAGCATTAAAATACTAGGCGTTGTATATTTTTTCATACTACTCAATATATTGATTATTATGTTTGGCTCCGCATGTTGGATTATACTTATACTACTCTTTTTTTATGGTATGACTAGTCAGAAGATGTGCAGCATGCGTTTTGAAAGTAAAAAATAAGTGTATCTAGTATAATAAGTTATTCCAATACAAGACGATTAGCTTTTTTTGGTTCTTTTATTTTGATTGTACGTGGTTGTGGCCAAAGCCATGATTTAAATAATCTATAAGTAGTAGAAAAAGCTGCTATAGGTAATGCAGCAAAACTGAAAAAACTAAGAAAGGTGTTCCTGCCATCATATTCATCATAATTTTTGAGTATGTTGTATATTTTTGCTAAAGATTTTTTGTTTATTACTATAGTAGTAGAATTAGATCTGTTCATAATTGACAATAGGGGATCTTTTATTAATGTAGGTTTAATGGTATGTACAGCATGTAAAACTGATATATGATCATCAAAAGAGAGAATTTCATGCTCTATTTGGTCATATTTTTTATCACTCCATTTTTCAAGATTATTCTGACAATATTTGAGCCAGAGGAAAAATGCACCTATTACTGATAATGTGCATGCACCAAGAGCAATAAACCGTTTAGGCCAGTACCATTTTGACCAAATAGACAACGTATTTTTATTATGTAACATATGCTTATATTCATTAATATTCAAAGGAACATGATTTAATGTTACTATTTTTTCAGGCATTGAATCCAAATTATCAAAACATGCTGTCGGCAGAGTACTTATATCAATTGTTGCTTTTGGGCTAAAAACACTATTAGCTAATGCCATAGTATCAACATCATATAATCTACGAATGCTTTTATTGCCAATGGTTAATTTATCAATGTGTATAAAGCTATATTCATATTTTACATGAAATTTTGTCCTATTATATTCATGAAATTTTGCTATTAAAGGAAGATGTGTCCGATCTATTGGATCTTTTATGGATATATTTGGTTTATTTTCTGCATTAAATTTTTCATTAGTACAATAATAAAATTCGTGTAATGATGTACGTGGTTGATCATTTAACCATATTGAACGACGGTTTAATGCATCCATACATTTGCCAAATAGTATGCGGGCAGGGTCTTGTGTATACCATTGCTCAAGTCCTGAAACGGGACGATATTCTATTTTCAGTTCAGCATTAATATCTAACATTGTTTTATGATCAATATCGAACTTAGTATCTTTACCAACATTGTTCCACAAAGTAGATACATTAGGATTATACATAGCCATATATAAGGCACAACAGAATGATGTATGATCGTTCTGATTATCTGCCTGCATAGCCAATAGTTTTTGGGTCGGCTTATCTGCACTATCAAAGATTTGTTCATATAAAGTGAGCAAAGGTAGATTTTTATATATATCTTTAGGCCGAGCTTTTAATCTATTGGCAATAGATGTAGTAATGAATGCTTGCTGTTCTGCTATGCCGGCAGATAAAAAATTGTTTAAATGCAATAAAGGTTCAACATCTTCATCAGTAATAGGGCTGTTGTTCCAGTATTGCCAAGACAGAATAGAAGAGGGTTTATTTTCTACTAGATCAAAAAACTGTTTTATATGTTTATAGTCAAATTCTTGTAATGTTATTTTTTCTTGTTTCAATTGAGTATTAGATTGCAATGAAAAAAATGAATATTTATCTGTGATAGTTGATGGAATAGTAATGTGACCCTGAGGATGGTCAATAGTATACAATTTATTATTGTTCATACCTATTAATGGAAATATGATACATAATAATAGAAATATAATAAACATATACGTAATACTATTAAAATTTAAAATATGTGACTTAGTATAATTATTTTTTTGCCCATTATCAAAAAAAATAATTATCAATTGTTTAATTGACACATTAATATAAAAATGAAAAACTATTATTAATTTTCTTGTTATGCAAATAATTCAAATAAAGGTCTATATGAAATCTATAAAGAAATATGTCCCCCTGTTATCGATATGCCTGCTTTATACACAATGTACTTTGGGTATGTTTGGTTGGGGCAATAGTAATAGAAAAATTGCTGCAGAAACATTTAATCTTATTACATTAAGTACCTCCGAGAAAGAAGACGATAAAAAACTTGCGCAAAATCTTGCTGAAAAATTACTAAAGCCATCTGCACATAGGCAAAAAAAATCGCAAAACGGTTTATTGCTTAGCGGTTTAGCTACTGCAGCATTAATCGGTGGTGTATTTTTCGCATTCAAAAAATCTGAATCTTTGTGCATGCAAGTCGGTTCCTGTATGTCTACTATTCTTGGAATAAGTTTCGTCAATACTTTTTGGAACCAAACAGATAAATATGGTAAGGTAAAAAATTTAGTAAGCAAAAAAGAGAAAACTATAAGAGATTGGACAGATTTGACTGAAGTAGGCCAATCTCTTATAGAAAATAATATTCAAAATATAGGCATACAAACAGATGCGTTTAAATCAACACATTTTAAATTACAGAGCAACTATGATACGCAAAAGGTAGAAAAAATAGTTTGGAATATGAAAAATCCGGGATTTGTAGCTCGTGTACTTGAAGGTACCTATAATAAATCTACATGGAAGTTTATAGAAGAATAATATTCATAACTATCTGATATAAACACCACAATTTACTGAAATTGCTGATGCTTTATTGAAAGTGCATGATACCAAGAAATAATGTCAGGTATCTTTGTGATTTACATTAATAGTACATGCAGCGTCTGGTGGATACATATATGATGAAAACATTTGGCTAATACGTGAAGGAAAAATCGCATATAATAGGTTTGCAAGAGAATCAGTACCTTTATTCCATATATAGCCTAAAAGTCCCGCAGATGGTATGGTAGGCACGGTTGATCCAGGGAAAAAGTATTTAGCAAAACGAATGCGATTATGATCAAATGTTATCTCTGTTAAACTGTTATACGTTAGAATAAGTGATTCAGGCGTTGTTGTTACTTGGTCAGTAGGAGATAAAGAAGGTATTATAGTAGTAGTATCTAAAGCTTCTGAGACTAATGAAGGATTAGTTATTTGTAATGTCGACAATGCTGTTGGATGCTGCTTTATTGTTTCTGTATGTTGAATGATGTCATTGTGTAGATTTTGTATTATTCTAGATCCCCCTAATTGTAATATGCGACGTATGTAATAGAATCCTCCTACAATAAAAGCCCAATACGTGATCGTTTTAATTCGCCACCAGGCAGGAAAAACTTTATAGGCATACATAAATTTGTTGCCAGATGGAAAATCATGGCTAAATGTTGCATCTATATTAGGCGGCAAATGGTGCAGGGAGAATGTAATTTCTTTTGATGGAGGTATAGTATTGAGACCATCAAAATGGGCAGTAGGCTTTGCATCACATACTATTCTTGTCCGAGTGCAAAAGATTGGTTTGTGCAATGTAAAGCTATCAACATCATAAAATCGCCGAATACTTTGATTATCACCGATTTTTATTGCTGAAAGACGAGATACATTTCCGGATTCGATGGCTTTTTGATATTGGCTTTCCTTTATATATCTGCACCATTCTACGATTAAAGGTAAATGTGTGCGGTCAAATGCATTACAAGCATACAAGCTTATAGGATTAAGCTGTTGTTTCAAGTCATCTTCACGCAAATACCAATAACATACATCAAAGTTGTGTAATGAAGTTACCGTTTTATTGATATTTACCTCACTACCATGTGAATAATCGCTGTTAGTAAAAAGACCAAGCGTAGTTGAATCATGTCCAAGCGCATCCATAAGTTTGCCAAATAATCTGCAAGCAGGATCATGTTGTTTCCATTTTTGCAATGCCAAAAAAAAGGGATCAGAAAATTCGACTTTTTCTTTTAGATCAAAACAATATTTACGGTTTTTTTCGGTGTATCCTATTGCAGTTTTTTTTGTCACTTGGTACCACAAATCAGATATGTTTGGGTTATACATAGCCATATATAAGGCACAACAAAATGATGTATGATCATTTTGATTATCCGCCTGCAAAGCCAATGATTTTTGCATTGGCTTATCTACACTATCAAAGATTTGTTCATATAAAGTGAGCAAAGGTAGATTTTTATATATATCTTTAGGCCGAGCTTTTAATGTATTTGCAATCAAAAAAGGAATAGCAAGAGATTGTTGGGCATGATTTCCTGCAGATAAAAAGTCGTTAAGCTTTTGCAAGGCGTATATATCATCACTCGTAATGGTACTATTTGAGGGGTTTTCATATGACCATGAACTTTGTTGATTATTTTCCAATGCAAAAAACTGTTTTATATGTTTATAGTTAAATTCTTGTAGTGTTATATTTTCTTGTTTCCATTGAGTATTAGATTGCAATGAAAAAAATGAATATTTATTTGCAATAGTTGATGGAATAGTAATGTGACCATGAGGATGCTCAATAGCAGATGTTTTTTTGTTATCTTCCATACCAAGTAATGGCATAGCACTTAGTAGTATGTATATAATAAACATGTATATAGCTTTTATGTAATAAAATATCCTTTAGTGTAGAGATATTTTCATTTCTTTCAAGAATATTACATACTATTTATTATCTAAAAATCGTAGGTATACTAAATATATATATTACACAAGTGAGGTACCGTCAGGATGATTACTATTACCAATACTCGTTCAGGATTAAAGGAACAGTTTATACCTCATACACCAGGTAATGTGACCATGTATGTGTGTGGTATTACGCCCTATGATAGAGCGCATATTGGTCATGGAAGATGTTATACATCATTTGATTTATTATATAGGTTATTACTTTTTTATAGTTACAAGGTACAATATTGCCGCAATTTTACTGATATTGATGATAAATTGCTCAAGCGGGCACAAGAACACTATGGCGATCAGAAACGGTATCATGAAATTGCAACTATGTATATGTATGCATACCACGAAGATATGCAAAAACTTAATTGCCTCAAACCTACCTATGAGCCGCGAGTTACTGATCATATTCCTGCTATTATTTCTTTTATAGAGCAATTAATCAATAAAGGATATGCATATCAGGTAGGCGGTGATGTTTATTTTCATATTGAAGCATTTCCTTCCTATGGAGCTTTATCAAAACATACGCTTGAGGATTTATATGCTGGTGCACGCGTTGAAGTAATAGCTGGCAAAAAAAATCCTTTAGATTTTGCGTTATGGAAGAAGGAGCCAAAAGGTCAATTTTGGCAAAGTCCATGGGGTTATGGAAGACCGGGTTGGCATATTGAATGTTCAGTGCTAGCTCATGAATATTTGGGTGATTATGTTGATATTCATGCTGGCGGGCTTGATTTGGTATTTCCCCACCATGAAAATGAAATAGCGCAATCGGAAGCCTTGCTTGGCCATATATTTGGCACTTATTGGATGCATAATGGGTTTGTGCAGATTAATAAAGAAAAAATGTCTAAATCATTAGGTAACTTTTTTACGTTGGAGCAAATATTTCAACAGTTTGATCCTATGATTATACGGTATTATTTCTTGACGCATCATTATAGAGCTCCGCTTGAATTTGCAATCGATGATATTGCTGCAGCGCAAAAAGCATACAAACGCCTATTGCGGGTATTTAACAAGATAGAAAGTAAAAAAGTAACCATTGACATGCTCAGCGAGTATCCTATTGCTATGCAAATGATAGAAGCATTGTCCAACGATCTTAATACCCCCGCATTACTGGGAATTATATTTGAATCATTACATATGCTAAGCTCAGATATACAACAGTTAGAAATTATCAAATATATTCTGAAAGATATAGTAGGCTTAACCTTGCAGCCGTTGCCAGAAACAGAAATATCAATTACGCCAGAAATTGAAGCTCTTATACAAAAAAGAGATGCTGCGCGCGCAGCCAAAGACTGGAAGATGGCTGATGCATTGCGCGATCAACTGCGCAGTTTAGGTTTTGAAGTACATGACACAAAGAAATAATATACGATTTTATATTTTTTTCGCTTGAGGCATAGTTTTCACTTGTGTAATAGGTGATGTAGATGTTATTTGTTTTGGTTTTTGATACAAATGTATAAGCACAATACTACTACACAATAATGATGTTATAATGAGCAGTATTTGTTTATTTTGTACATGATTATCCATGATACCTCCTTTTTTATTAATTGATGCATTGATGCATTTATAGTGAGTATATCTCATTACTGATATAAGATACAATAAAAAATAATTATACAAATAGAACTTGGTTTATTTAATTAGTATGCTGCGGAATATAGCAACGCTTAATGCCGCTGCGAGTGATGAACGAAGTATAGTAGGGGTTAAAGCGCAAAAAGTAATACCTTGTTTATGCAAGAAAGCTTTTTCATCAGTAGTTAAATCACCTTCGGGGCCAATGATAATAGTTATAGATTGCGGTTTATTTGCAAGTACTGTTTCTATAAGCGTATATAATGGTATTCCTTCTGGATCTAAGAAAATATAAAAGCTTTTCGGATTATGTATAATAAGTTCTTGTAAAGATACAGGACTATATACCGTAGGTAATTTAAAATATTTTGATTGTTCTGCAGCCGCAATAATACAACGCTCAATTCTTTCTTTGTCCTTTTTGGTCCAAATTCCTTGTGTTTTTTGTGTATATACCAGATTAATAGTAGAGACTCCTGCCGCAGTGGTCATTGTGACCGCATCAGACAAATCATCTTTTTTTAATAAGGGTAAGTATACATGTATAGGAGGTAATAATTCTTTGTTGTCTGCTTGAGAAAGTTGTAAAACTTCAACTGAATGTTTAGATATATGTTCAATTATGACTTTTGTATGCAAGTTCGCATCAAAAAAAATAATATGATCGCCAGGTTTTAGGCGTATTACTGATATAATACGAGATACAATATCTTTTTGAGTAATGGAAAAACGGGTGTTAATAATAGCAGAAAGATTGGCAATAAAAAGAGCAAATTCATGGATATTGGTAGATTGATTTTTGTATTTCATAGGTTATATCTTATGTAGTTTGGTATGCATTATTGTGTCTATATGGTTATAAAGATGAGTGCCCTTTGTATAAAGAGATTCTTTAATAATAAGATAATTAATGTAACAGCTATATAAAAAATAATTGAAATAATACGCAAAGTGAGCCAATAAGCCTTCATTTTCTATATTTTGTTCAGTTTCAATACGGGTACTATCTGAAATATCTGCGTCAATAGCAAAATCATCAATGTCATATTCCTGGATATCTTCATCTAAAGGGTCTATATTATATTTCATATCGATTGCATTAGATTCAATGTTGTTATTCGTATTTGTAGATACAGAATAATAAGTAAAGCATAAAAATATAATTACTATTTTTTTGTACATGTTTAAAATCCCTGTTATTTTCATTATTTTTGTATAAAAAAGTTAATATTCTGCATAGATGTTTATTTTAGTATCTATGTATAATCAAGATTATAGATGGTTATGCGTCTAGTATAGGGGATATAAGACAGACTTGAAAAGAAGTTTTTTTAATTGAAAAAAAATTATTGCAATAACCAAATTATTATTTTGTATAATAAAAATAAATAATCACATTTGTGGAGAAAATTATGAATGCTACCTATCTAAATGTTTTTATTATAACATTGATTATATGTTTGCTTGGCGGAACTATAGTATATAGTATGCAAAAACAGCAACATATACTGAGTCCCGCAAAACAAACTATGTATGCTTGGATGCAAAGAAACAAGCCATGGCTTCATTACAGCTCCCCTGGGCTTGCGCTTTTTACTCTCAGCAAAACGGGAGTACAAAAAAGCTCACAAGCTATAAGTAATTTTTATCGAACCATGTGGTTAAAGCAAGATATACCACCAAAAAGCCAATAAAAATATTTAATTACGATGCTTGTTGCTGGCTCCCGCGTGGAAAATTATAATCAAGATCTTGGTTGAAATCTAAAGCGCGGCCCACATGAGCATTAACAATTCTTCTTTGCATATACCTATATGCAATAGGGGTTTGTGGAAGACGGATATTTTGTTGTTGTGAATACTGTTCCGGTGAACCATAATATGGTTGTTGGTTTGGTCGTGGTGGTGAATCATATTCCATTGCCATTGCAGCTGATGTAACTAATACAGCAAAAAGTAGTATATGTTTTGACATAAACATCCTTTAATAAAAGTGTTTTTAAAGCTATAATTTTCGGGCATTTTCTTTTACCTGTCAAGTTTTATATTTTTACCTACTATCCATGTACATTAGGTGATCAGTAAGCGTATGCTAATATGCATATAAAGGAGTTTTGCATGCATAATAATCCAGTAATGCTTATTATTTTGGATGGTTTTGGCTATAGCAATGATACGCAATATAATGCCATATACAAAGCACAAATGCCTTATTTTAAGCAATGGATGCATGAGTATCCGCACGCACTATTACATGCAGCTGGGAACTATGTTGGATTGCCAGACGGTTATATAGGAAATTCAGAAGTTGGACATGAAACAATTGGTGCAGGTCGTATTATTGAGCAACCTATTACGCATGTTAACAATGAAATACAAAATGGTAATTTTTTCAAAGATTCACTATTACAGGAAAAACTAAAACAATTAGCAAAATCTGGTCATGCATTGCATATTATAGGATTACTTTCTGATGCAGGAGTACATGCACATATTGAACATATGTATGCATATATGTATGCTGCAGTGCAAGCAGGTATACAACGTATATATGTGCATCCTATTTTGGATGGTAGAGATACAAAACCATGCTCAGCTGAAAACTTTTTAACAGAATTACAAAAAAAAACAGAAGAATGTGGAGCTATTATTGCATCAATGCATGGACGCTTTTATGCTATGGACCGCAATGCCAATTGGGATAGAACTTTGCAAAGCTATCGTGTATTAACACAAAAGCCTTCACATATAACAACAATAACATGGTCAGAAGTACTTGAAACTAATTATGCACAAAGCAATACCGATGAATTTATAGTCCCGACGTTGCTTGATCCAAAAGGTATTGTACAGCCAAAAGATGGTATTATTTTTACTAACATTCGTGCTGACCGTGCTCGGCAACTTACTCGTTGTTTTATTGCACCACAGACAGTGCCGCAGCTTTATAAATCAATGCCACTTAGTTTTTTTATTACCCCATATTCTTATGGTGTTGATATACATACTGACATATTATATATGCATCCTATAATTACCAATACATTAAAAGAAGTGCTCAGCAAGGCAGGTTGTTCTTTATTTTCTATAGCAGAAACAGAAAAATATGCGCATATAACCTATTTTTTTAATGGACAAAAAGAATCAAGCGTGCCAAACGAAATACGTCATTTAGTGCCATCCAAGACAGTCAGGGATTATAGTAAATTACCCGCAATGAGTGCGCCAGAAATAACCAAAGCAGTACTACGTTCGCTTATGCATGAGCCACGAGATTTTTATTTAATAAATTATGCAAATCCAGATATGGTTGGTCATTCAGGTAATTTTGATGCCACAGTACAAGCGCTTGAAATTGTGGATGAACAATTGGGTCAATTATATGCAGTTGCCGTTTTGCAAATGGGTGGTACGCTATTTATTACTGGAGATCATGGTAAGGCAGAATCTATGGCTGATCCCGAGTCTGGTAATCCAATTACTGCACATACTACCAATGATGTACCTTTTGTGATAGTGACAGCCACATTGCCGTCAGCAGAAAATATAAATGCACCACTCACACAATTGGCTGATATTGCACCATGTATATTAACGCAAATGGGTATACCGGTACCACCAGAAATGAAATGAGAATAATTTCGTGGAGATGTTCTTGTAAACACCTCCACGCCTCCGTACACAAACAGTTCCTTTTGATCCCTGTCGGCGTAACTCACAACCAGCGCCTTTGGCTAAGTTGTTCAAACATTGACGCCTCAATAAGAATTAATTTCTATTAATACTTATGTATAAATTTCTATTCTTCACCATATGGGCCAAGTTTTTCTTTAATTTTATCTTGTGCTTGCCATGCGCGCAAAAGTGGATAAGGATGTTGAGGATCTTTGATATTCAATAATTTTTGATCTAAATGTCCCTTGAGCATCTTTGATTCAAGGCCCATAAGGGCTTCAATATCATTACTATTAAGTACTTCAGCGTCAGCTTCAAATTCCATTTTTTGCATATTATTATAATATTCTTGGAGAGTTATTTCGGATTTTACATATTTATCATACAGCAAGCGTAACTTATCAGAATCATTATGTTTTAAATGCGCATATTCATGAAGAATACTTGATTTAATTTCGAATGGATGCAGTGAATGAGAATAAGGTTTGTAAAAATATCGGATAATTGGATCACCCAAAAAAAATTATAATAAAGTAATTGCCATATATTTGGATTGTTTATTTTTTTAAATTCTTTCCACGATAATAATTTAGCCTTATTTTTTTTTATTGATTTGATAATAGAAGGATGTATAAATATATATTTATTATTTGTATAGGGTGATTGATTAGAAGCAAAAGGGTTATCCAAATTAGCTTGAATTACAATAACAGATGGGTCTTGTGTAATTTGATGTACATAATTCTGTATTTCTTGGTCAGCAAAGCGCCATCCAGGATAATATTTATCTGCAATTGCTTTATCTATTTCTATAGGATTATCTTTTTCTAGGTTGCTTATTGTTTTTTTGGCTGCGGATGTTGGCAGAAAAAATAATGAGAATGAGTGTTTTAATCTATTTATAAATTCCAATCTAGGCTGTATTGGTTCATTATGAGCAATTAAACGAA
Organism: Candidatus Babeliales bacterium; assembly: GCA_035940365.1. Lineage (GTDB taxonomy): Bacteria > Babelota > Babeliae > Babelales > Vermiphilaceae > DASZEX01. The sequence continues at coordinate 59,659 of DASZEX010000033.1, forward strand.
CTACTAATATAAAAAATATACATAATGCTCTTATTGCTTGTTTCATTAGGCCTCCATTTATTATTATAAGTATAACAAGAATAAGAAAATAATTTCAATATACAATAAAAACTTGATTTAATATAATAAATATATGTAGATATGATATTATTATCAACATAACGTATAAAAAATTTAACGTGATCGTTTAAATATTTCGTGTGGATCTTTGCCAAGTAAAGCACATAAATGCGCTAAGCTGGCTAAGGTAATATTGGCTTCACCTTTTTGAATTTTTGCCACTTTACTTGGACTCCAATCTAATTTTCTCACCAAATCATTAAAGCCAATTTTGTTGATTTTCATATAATCATTCATAATATCAGAAATCATTTTCTGTATTGTTTGAAGGTAACGAACTTCCAATGCTGCTTGAGCTTCTATGGTAGCTATTTCATTCTTATTAAGTCTTTGTTCTAAGTATTTTTGAAAGCTTTTTGTTTTCATAGTTTTTTCATAATTATCCATGTAATATATATTTTATATTATACTACATTATATTATATTATAATCTATAATATTTTGATAAAAACTATCCAAAATGGTTTGAATGAAACGAGAATAGCTTATTCCTCGCCATATGGGCCAAGTTTTTCTTTAATTTTATCTTGTGCTTGCCATGCGCGCAAAAGTGGATAGGGATGGTGTGGGTCTTTTATATTATGAATTTTTTTATTTAAGTGGGATTTAAGCATACTAGATTCTACTCCCATTAATATATGGATATCATTACTTTTAAGTACTTCAGTATCAGCTTCTTTTTCTAATTTTTGCCTTTGTCTGTAATATTCTTCTGCAGTTATTTCTGATTTTTTATATTTATTATTAAGTTTTCTTATTTTTGCAGTATCATCATGTTGTAAATGTGCATATTCATGCAAGATTATTGTATCAATTTCCCATGGATGTAAGGTATTGTAGAATTTTCCTCGTATTATTTGATGAATAAGATTATGTAGAGATGGTGTTTCTTTAGTGAAAAGTAGATCCGATGATTTATCATATTCATTTATAGTTTTAAATTCTTTCCAAGATAGCAATATGTTGTTATGAGATTTATTTTTTAGTATTTGAATGATTGCAGAGTTTAATATAATATATTTATTATTTGTATAAGGAGATTTCAAAGATGTAGGGTCCATGCCATTCGTTTCAATTACTACGATGGACGGATCTTTAGTTAATGTTGCTACATAATTCTGAATTTCTTTATCTGCAAAGCGCCAGCCATTTGGAAAAAAAGAGTTACTATTAAATGCTTCAAGATCTATGGCAAAATTTGCACCAAAAAATGGAATTGAAGGCCGTTTAATAGGAAAAAATCTTCTTTTTATACGTGACCAAAGGTCAATTTGTTTGAATATTAAAGGCCTTTTATCTTGAGCATATAAGTTTATAGATACGGTAAATAGTATATACAATCTATATGCTCTTATTGCTTGTTTCATTGCATACTCCAATTAATTCTAATATACCAAATTCAATGCAATAATTACAAGTATTTATTATATAATCAAAAAAATGCAATTATATATATTTAATTATTATGTGGTTCATATACAAAATAGACAAGGCCATGTTCATCACGCATAATTTCATGAAATCCTATTTTTGTATATATGCGTTGTGCGGGTGTATTATCAGTACGGGTGACTAAATTTATTTGGTTTGCACCCATTTTGATTAATTGCTCAATTGCATAGCGTGCCATTTTTTCACCATATTGTTTGCCGCGATATTCGTGTTTGACCGCCAAAAAGAGTAGCATGCCTATGTGTTTGGTTTTCATATAATATGCCACAAAACCAGCGACCTTATTATCAATATGCAATATTTTTATGATTAATTTGTCATGATGCATAGGATTTGCTTGTGGTGCTTTGTGTTTAAATACATAGTCTACATAGCCTGGGTGGTATGATTCTTTGGGTTCTGGAAATAACCAATACCAATTTTCATTAATAATATCTAAAATTTCTGGCATATCCCGTTTGTAGACAAAATCAGCAAGTGGCATAGTTGCTTTGCTAGAGCTATAATACCATATGCCTGTTGATATAAGGCCTATAGTAGCAATTAAAGGGGCAATAACACGAAAGGATTTATTAATGTGCATGAATTATCCATTGGTATAAGTTATTCGATATAATAATAAACCTTCAGCTGGCGCATTTAGTAATGCATGCTGAGGATTTTTAGCCAAAAGCACTTGTTTTATTAAGTTTACCTGAAAATCAGAGTTTGATGCAACATGCACGGCAGCACCGACTATGCGTCTGATCATATGACGCAAAAAAGAATGGCCTTTGACCGTGATGCGATAGGCATTGAACCGTTTAATATAGTGCACAGAAATAGCATCAATAGTACGTATAGTATCAGTACGTTTATCCTCCGCACAATAAAAGGCATTAAAATCATGAGTACCTACAAATATCTGCAACGCTTCCTCTAATTTTTTGCTATCAATAGGTGTTCTATAATACCAGCCATATAGTGCACAAAATGGCAACGGCCGCTGGGTATATATATGATAATAATATATTTTGTGATCAACATTATGCATAGGGTGAAAGGTATCTGAAACGAGCGCAGCCGAACGTATATGAATATCAATTGGCAAGCTATTATTTAATACCCATACAAGTTTATTTGGATCGATGGATAATGGCGTTATACACCGCACTACTTGCCCCAATGCATGCACACCAGCATCAGTACGTGAAGCACCTAAAAATTGTGCAGGTACATTACATACCCGTGCAAACGTTTTTTCTATAGTACCAAGCACCGAAGGTACATGTGCTTGTTGTTGCCACCCTGCATAGGCAGTACCATCATAGGCAATAATAAGTTTGTAGATCATTCGTCTTCTGTATATATATCAGATTTCGAAGCATTGTAGAGAAATTTACAAACCCACACAATGAAACCAGTAGTACCAATAACTCCCATATACCATTCAATAGTATCTTGCGTTCCACGGTTTGGCCATTTTTTGGTTTGTTTTATAGTATTGAGGGATTCCGTAAGATTTTTACATTCACTCTTCAATGCATTTATTTCATATTGTAATTTGTTATTTTCCTGCTTGAGCACAATGATTTCTTCTTGCAATTCTGAATATTCAATATTAGATAATTTAGTCGAATATATAGCTATATTATATACTAAACAAAAAGATAGTGCTAAAAAATATTTCATAAGTATCCACTAAATATTATCTTTTTTTTGCAAAATTATTCGCCACCCTCATATGGATTTTGATGCTCTATTACTGCTGCGAACATAAAGCATACTATGGCTATTCCTGCTACTGCCCAACCACGTATAGCCCATTTTTTCCACCAATCTCTATCTTTTTGTAAATCAGACAGGTGAATTTCAAATAAAGCTTTTTCTTCTTTTAATTGTTTATACTTTGCATATAATGATCCGGGTTTTTGATAATTTTTTTGATCAAAATGTTCAGGAAAGAGTACATTTTCGTTGGAAATTATATTCTGATTGCTGATATTCATAGTATATGCATGTATATTACAAAATATAAAAATAAGTAAAAGACAACGTTTTGTCATATGTATCTTGCATATTTTCCAGATAATATTACTTCCATGGATCTGTAGATTGTTGTTCATCTCGGTAGTCTTTTATTATTTTGACCAATAAAAGTAATAAAATTGCAGATACTGACCAGCCAGCTATACTTGTTTTTTTCCATGAATCTTTACTTTTTTGCAAATCAGACAGGCGAATTTCAGATAAAGCATTTTCTGCTTTTAATTGTTTAATTTGTGTATGCAATGAAGGCTTTTCTTTTTGTGTTTGATCAAAATGTTCAGGCAAGAGTAAACCTATATTTTGATTGTCATTGGTGTTCATAGGAGATGAGTGCGTACTATACAATATACATACAAGTACAAAAAGATGTTTTTTCATGATAATTCCTTCTATATACATAATTATTCTTATTTTGATGAATTATTAAAATTGGTTATTTTTCCAATATTATAAGTAAGAACTGCTATACCAGCAATAAGGAATATACCTAATAATACCAATCCGCTGACAAAAAATAAGTGATTGTTTTACACAAAATTCCGTTGCAGGAGATGCGGTTTCAATGCTGCTTAGTAGTTGTCAGCGGATTGGTATAAGTTATTTCCTAAAGTTTGTATTGCGTTGTAGCTAATGTATACGGTTTGAGATGTATATTGTTCGTGTAATGCGTTATACTTTTCATTTAGCTCTGTATTAACTCTTTCCAGTCTATCAATTTTTTCTTGATATAACTGTAATATTTGTTCATTTGATACTAAGGGCCTTTCTGTATTTTTTTCTTGATTCATTGCAACAATATGCATAGAATACATCGACAAGAAAAAGATAATGGTTTGTTTCTTCATAATAATTCCATTTATTTATTTGAATTTCCTGATGCCCACCAAATAAAGCCAATGACAATGGCATTTATGCCACCAAGAGTCCATATTAGTTCCCACGGAATAGAGGGGAACGGTACATCTGTAGACATACTTTGTAATTTGGAAATAGGTGTATTTTGTAATTTGGAAAGATTATTCAAATCATTTTTCATTGCGTTTATGTTGATAGCCAATTGATTACGGTCTTCAAGTAATTTATTATTCTCTTGTCTTAATAGGTTGTTTTCTTGCCTAAGTTTATCGATTTCTTTTGCATACACAGCTACTACCTGTTGGTCATGAGATAACAATGGTTTGCCTTTTGAAGGATCATCAACTGAACCATATAATACATGAGTAGTTAGCAGCATGCTACTAACTACTCTACTTAATTTTTTCATTTGAATCCTTTGAATTAATTACATAAAGCAAAGCAATGAAACAACCTAACAATGTCACTCCCAATGCTCCAGATAATAACTGCAATTCAAAATTTTCTTTTTGAAGAATCTTTTTTTCAGTTTTTAATCGCCCATTTTTTTGATTAAGTTTATTAATTTCTGTAACTAAATCGAATGATTTTACTAATAACGATTCAGTAGATTTTACTGGCGATTCAGTATTTGTTAGTTTATCCATAGTGTAAATAGTATTAGTTAGTATGCTCATACTAACTAATACATGCATGCACATTCTTTTCATATACACTACTTTCTTTTGGCCGGCTTTTTGCGTAAACGAATGGCAACTGGTGTTACTTCTATCAGTTCATCAGGACCAATCCATTCAATACATGTTTCTAGGTCCATAATACGTGGTGGCGCTAGTTTAATAGCATCATCAGTACCTGAAGCGCGCATATTGGTTAATTTTTTTTCTTTGCATGGATTAACGCTCAAATCATTCGATCTGCTATGCTCACCAATAATCATACCATCATAGACCGGAGCGCCAGGTTTTATAAATAAAACGCCGCGCGGTTGCAATGCATCAAGCGCATAACCGGTTGCAGTGCCAGTGTCCATAGATACCAGTGCGCCTTTGGTTCGCGTCGGAATATCACCTTTATATGGCTCGTATCCATAAAAACGCATGGTAACTACGCCAGTACCCCGAGTATCGGTCAAAAATTGGTTACGGAATCCAAGAAGAGCGCGTGATGGTACATGATATTCAATACGCATGCGATCTCCTGGTAATGGAGATAGGTTCTGCATAATAGCTTTGCGGTTTCCCATCATTTCCATAACCACGCCTTGATGTTCGGCAGGGACATCAATAACTACGTGTTCAATAGGTTCGCATTTTTCGCCATCAATAGTTTTATAAATAACTTCTGGCGCAGATACTTGTAGTTCAAAACCTTCACGCCGCATAGTTTCAATTAAAATGCCCAAATGTAGTTGGCCACGGCCAGAAACTTTAACCGTTTCAGGTGAATCAGTTTCTTCTACGCGCAATGCAACATTAGTACGTAATTCTTTTTGTAGACGGTCTTTGAGGTTACGTGATGTCAAAAAGGTACCTTCCCTACCTGCAAAGGGAGAATCATTTACTGAGAAATACATACTCAAGGTCGGTTCATCAATTTTAACATAAGCATGTGGTGCTGGATGCCCTACGGCACATAAGGTAGTACCAATAGTAGGTGAAGTATCAAAACCTGCAACAGCTACGATATCTCCATAACTTACTTCAGGTGTTTCTTGGCGTGTAAGTCCATGAAAAGTGAATAATTTAATTATTTTAGTTGGTGCAGAAATCGTTTTATCTTTGCACAAAATTATTTGATCACCGGTTTTGACCGCGCCACTAAATACACGTCCAATAGCTATTGGACCCAAAAAGTCTGAATGATCTAGACTGGTGATTAATATTTGCAAGGTATCAATTTCACTTTTTGGCGTAGGAACATATTTAACTATTGCATCTAACAATGGTTGTATACTACCCGACCGAGCAGATTGATCATATCCAGCAAAGCCATGTCTGCCAGATCCATATAGAACAGGAAAGTCTAATTGATTTTCATGTAAGGCAAGATCTAGAAATAAATCATGTATTTGAGATTCAGTAGCCGGTATATCCGCATCAGGTCTATCAATCTTATTAATAAGAACAATAGGCTTTAAGTTAAGCTGTAATGCTTTTTGTAATACAAAACGAGTACCAGGAAGTACTCCTTCTGCTGCATCTACCAATAATAAAAAACCTTCAACCATTTGCAATGTACGTTCTACTTCACCACCAAAGTCAGCGTGTCCAGGAGTATCAACAATATTAATGATATTGTCTTTATAGGTGATTCCTGTATTTTTGGCAAGAATGGTAATTCCCCGCTCTCTTTCTAAAGCGCCAGAATCCATTGCGCGTTCTGTAGTAGTAGAGGTTATTGTATGTGAAGCTTGCAACATGCGATCAACAATGGTTGTTTTGCCATGATCCACATGCGCGATAATAGCAATATTGCGGATACGTTCAGATCTATTCACGAGTAGTATACTCCGATTAACCAGTGGTGCTTAGTTATATTGTGCGGTATAAGGCAATAGAGCCATAACGCGAGCTTTTTTTATTTCTCCTGCAATCATACGTTGGTAGCGGGTAGAACTGCCTGAAATACGAGATGGCAATATTTTACCCCGTTCAGTTAAAAAACCACGTAAAAAATCTGCATTCTTGTAATCTATCTGCTGAATTAATTCCGGATTATTAATAAAACGGCAATGTTTGGTAAGATTACGTTGACTACGGCGTGTTTTTTTCTTAACTAAACGATTACTAATTTTTAATTTTATTTTTTTCGTCATAATAGGTATCCCTGATAATCTAAATATTAATCTTGAGCATCTTCATCAATATCATAACCTACCTCTATGTCAGAAGTAGTATCATCACTATGTTTTTTACGTGAACTACGCAGTGAATCTACAGCGGAAATAAGCCCTTCGACTTTTTTATTTTTCAAAATAGAGCTATTTTCTTCTTGCGGAGCTTCTTCAAGTGACCGAGGACGTTTATAGGTAGTTGGCGCGTTTGCATCGAGAGTATTCAGTAAATTACGCATAACAATAGTATCAAAACGAATACGCAATAATGATTGAATATCTTTGCTCAATGTAGGAAGTTTTGGTATATCAAAACGAGTAAGAAAATACACGCCATATTCATTTTTGCGAATAGGATATGCCAAACGATATTTTCCCCAGCGATCAAAAGATATAACAGACCCTTTGTGATCTTTAATTAGTGTAGTAACTTGTCTTTCTATGTCCTTTGCTTCATCCTGCGTTATTTCTGGTACAGTAAGCAAGAGTAACTCATACCTTTGCAAGGTATCCATTGAAAATCCTTTCAACTAAGTGGTAGTGATAATAACACTATAAAGCCAAACAAAGAGGCTTTATTTAGTCTATGTATAATAGATAATTTTAACAAAAAAAGCAGAAAATGCTAGTAGATTAGCATTTTCTGCTTTTTTTGTTAAAACTTTTGCTAATTATACTAGTTGCTGTAAGCGCTGAATAACACGGCCGATAATTCTAAAATGATCTTTTCCGCGTACTAATGCTATTGGCGAAGTTTTATGGTTAACTGACTCAAGAACAATAAAATCTTCAGTATAGGTAACTTGCATAATTGCCTTAATAGCAGTATCATTGCCATATTCTACAGCTGCTATGTCTCCTGATCGCGTCCATATTTCTGGTGAAATAATTAAATAATCACCTTTTACAAAAAAAGGTGCCATAACATTATTTTCTACGCATAGAGCAAAAATAGAGGGATCATTGGTACTAAATACCGGTACAAAGATATCTTTATAGCCAGTAGTTATTTGCATAAGTTGATTATTATAGGGTGACGGGTTAGATGGAATATCACCAATGACAGGTACCGCCTTTGCTTCGAGTTTTAGCTCAGTTTTTTCTGGCATACTTACATTAGATGTGATATCATCAGTTCGTTGGCGACGTTCAGTAAATAGTTCAATAGGGCTAATTTCAAAAGCCTTTGCAAGCTTACTTAATGAATCTTCATTCCAACGACGGGTTCCATTTTTTATATGAGTCAAATAACTTTCTGACATACCAGTTTTTTCGGCAAGGATTTTAGTAGTCCAGCCTTTTTCTCGTAGAAGTTCTTTGACACGTAATTGAGTAGATGATGAAGCCATGCTTTGTTCTCCTTATTGGTCAACATAAGCTAAAAGTTAATACGATTATAACACTGCATTATTTCTAATTGTACTCGTAATATAGGAATTGTCAAATGGAAAAGCTATCAATTCTTCGGGCTAAGGCAGTACGAACGTTAAAGAAAAATCATTATGAGTCTTTATATTGGGGCCAAGGGCAACTTGTTTGTGGGCTTGATGAAGCTGGTAGGGGGCCACTTGCTGGTCCACTAGTAACTGCTGCAGTTATAGTTCCACTAGGTACTAAATATTATTTACTCAAAGATTCCAAATGTATGACGCCTGAAGAGCGGGAAAGGGCATTTAAATGGATTTCTGACAATGCTTTTTATGCAGTAGGTATTGTGCCAGTTCCAGTGATTGATATTATTAATATTTGGTATGCAACCCTTTTGGGCATGCGACGTGCTGTAATGCAATTAATGAGCACATATTCAGCAAGACCGGCAGCATTTTTGGTAGATGCTATGCCTTTGTCTATGAAAGGTACTTCATATGCTGATATTCCGGTGCATGCTTTTGTATATGGAGAACGTTTATCTTGTTCAGTAGCAGCCGCATCTATTGTAGCTAAAGTAATACGAGATAGAATAATGGAAAAGACACATCCTTTGTTCCCTTTATATAATTTTGATAAACACAAGGGATATGCAACACCAACACATCGCGGGTATATTCAAATATATAATCGATCTCTTGCACACCGTATTACCTATATGCCATCACTTAATATAGCTAACCAGAAAGAAGGTGATGACTGGAAACAAGAGGAACTTTGCTGAAGTTATTGAAAGTTCATTGCAGCAATGTATTGCACAAGTATGGCAATGGAATAATAGTCCTTCCTTTGGTTCATTGGTAGTTATTCATGACGATCAATATCCTTTAATTGGTGTTGTGCATCAAATACGCATAGGCTCAAGTGATCCGGGCCGTATTCCTTTTGCCTATCAAAAGACACCGGAAGAGCTGCAATCTGAGCAACCCCATATATTTAATTTTCTCAAAACTACGGTGTCTATTCTTATTCTTGGTTATATAGAAAAAAAAGTCATTACATATACGATTGCACCAAGACCGGCACCAATACATGCCTTTGTGCAATTAGCACCGCCAGATATATTAACACAATTTTTTTCAGAAATTGATTTTATGCATTGTCTTTTTGGTATACATAGTTCCATTTCAGGTATAGATGAACTATTGTGTGCCATGTTGCATGTTTATTTACATTATCTGAATAAAATGACAATACGTGATATATTATATGCTTATATGCTATTGATTGGTGGGGATTATAAAAGAATCAGAATTTTGGCTCGCCGTATAACTAGTTTGACATTGATGCAGTGATAGAAAGAGCCAATTGGCAAATATGCATAATATAAAATATATATATAAAGTGCTTCAATTATTTCTTATTTTATATATACTTTTAAATAAATAGATTCAAAAACTATACTATTAGGATACGTTATGCAATGCAAATTATATATTTTTTTTACGCTAAGTATATTATGTATATTCTCAAATATATATAGTGTGAATAACCCAAACAAAAAAATCATTCAATTGAAGGATTTGCCTGATAAAATTCAACCGAAGGATAAGTCTGAGGAAATTCAACTTTTAGATCAGTTCGTTGAAATACAAAATCAGGCGAGTCAAAATACTATGGAATTTGCTATGGCTCATTTAATGAGCTTGCCATCTGTTAAGGCACATGGAAAACAAGAAGATGCGAAAGCAAAACAAGCAGTAGATAAGCTTTTTAAAGAAAATTCAAATATCATTAAAAACGCAAAAGCGGGTTTAGATAGTGAAGAATGTTACGCTGCTTTGAAAGCATTTCAAGATCAAATTGAGAATGATAATGAAGATGTTGTTACATTATTGGGTTTGATTACACGTGAATTGGGTGATTGTATGAGAAAATTTTCATTAGTAAAAATACATGCTGAGCACACAAATGATACTTCATTGGCCGAATACTTTAAACACTTTGAACCTCTAAGTAATTTTCAGCAACAACTTTCACAGGTGATGGTAAAACAACAATTACAGTAATGTATGATATAGCTTAGCAAAAAGCCTTGGCAAATTCGCCAAGGCTTTTTTTATATACAGAAATACATATCATCTACACATGCTTTTCATTCCATGCAATAATTTCTTGATGCATATTTGCTATCTCTTGTTTTTTTAATAGTATTTCTTGCTTGGTGAGCTTTATCCAATTTTGCATACTATCAACGGTGTTATATAAAGATATTTCTCTTTCCAGCAGATTTATTTGTTTTTGCAATAATACAATGATTTCTTTTTGCAGTATTTGTAATCTTAGTTTTTTTAATTGCATATCTTCTTTTTGAGAGTTGTATATAAAAGTTTCATAAGTACTTTCGATGGACTCATTCATAGAAATAGCTGGTATTCCATAGAACAAGCTTACCAGGAGAGCGCTATATATTTTCATAGTAAATATCCTTTTTGTATAGGTTTAATATCTGCGTAATACATGGGAGATTTCTTATTAAGTATTATACTCATATTAATTCAATTTGTCTAATATTAAAAAGTGAATTTTGTGGAAAATAAGAATATTTATTAAAAATTGGATTAGAAAACGGAATATAGAAAGAGGCTACATCAAACACGAGACCAACCATAAAAAAACAATTTTGAGATAGATTGAATTGGCGTTATGCAAGAAAATATGGAGTAAGTATGCCCTTCACAAAATAGAAGGGCATACGGTGAATTATCGTTTTACAAATTGGAATTTTTTACGCGCAGCAGCTTGACCAGGTTTTTTGCGTTCTTTATTGCGTGAATCTACAGTCAATAAGCGATCTTTGCGAAACGTTGGACGCAACGTTTCATCAAAAATAACCATAGCGCGTGCAATAGCTAACTTAACTGCATCAGCTTGAGCCGATTTACCACCACCAGTCACATTGACTGAAGCGTCAAATGATGAGCTCATTGGGTTTATTCTGAATGGAGCAGAAGCTGAAAGGCGAGCTACTTGAGTATCAAAGTATTCATTATAATTCTTATTATTAACTACAATAGCGCCTGAGCCATGCCTCAAAAAAACCCGTGCTACTGAGGACTTACGTCTACCTACCCCATGGGCAAGTGGTGCGCGGGACACGGTCTTTTGTGCTGCCGCGGCTAATGTACGTTTTTGCTGTGCCATAGGCAATAATGCAACCTTTCGTTTGTATATCTTTATGTCTATTATAGCCTATTTAATAGATTTGTCACTCTAAATTTTTATTATAGGCTGTATACCTAGTAATATGAAAGTCTAAGGTCTTGTTTTGTTCATCAGAAAGCACTTGCGCATTGCGTAATTCTTGGAAAAAGGTAAATAAGGCAGCGCCTTTTTGACACTCAGACTCTTCAAATATAGTTTTAACTTTGATAGGCCAATAAGATTGTTGGGCTGCAAGTATTACTCTTTCATTTACTATGTTACGAAACTCCTGATCGGACTGGATAGTAAATGGTTTGCCATATAGTCTACCATATTTCCATGCATTTTTATATAATGGTACTTTATCGTCAATTACATGAGCATATGCATCAGTCATAGATATTTCTTTTATATCAGCAGCATATACTATATTGAATAACAAAAAGGCAAATATCATATAATGACTCTTCATACCTATCTCTCCTATGTTTTTTTAAATATCTATTTTATTAATAAATATATTTGTTGTATTTGTCAATACCTGTTTTTTGCCGGCTCTGATTGTTTTTTATATAATGTTCTATAATAAACTTGATAGTTTCATCCGATAAAAATTTTCTACATAATACTAATAAAAAGATCTTTTTTAATTACTAAATTTTTTTTGCTAATTTTTTGTAAAGCCTTACCTAAACGATTGTTTTCTTTTTCACAAAGTAACGTGGCACTATGCAATTCTTTGAGAAAAATGAACAATGCTTCATCTATAGGATAAGACCTGGATGTTAAATTTTTCGGTTGACAAAGGGATGGAGCCATTTTTAAAGTATCTTCATTTATTATTGTATCAAAGTCTTTTATTGATTTAATAGTAAATGATTTACCTTGTTGTATTGATTCTTGCCAACATTTTTTATAAAGAGTGGTCAGCTTTTGTGCTCTTATTGTTTTCTTTGAAAGTGCATGATAAAAATCAGCTATGTCTCCACTCCACATAGTAGCGGATGCAAATAACATTAAACTGATATAAAATTTTTTCATAAAAATTCCCTGATTGGTATATATAAATAACCAATATTATACTAATAATACTAATAAAAAAATTGAGGTCAATACTGGAGCCGATCTCCTGTTGCAGCAAAGTGATAAGTTCCTCTTGTAGAGCAAAATGAAAAGTTCCGGTTTTTTGGGTAAGCTGGGTTATACAAAACAGCCCATCTTATAACTAAAAATACCGGAACTTTTCTATGGAACATATTACCATGAGTAA
>DASZEX010000034.1:0-13844 GCA_035940365.1 Candidatus Babeliales bacterium
TATGATTGTCGTTTAGTTTTTCCATGAAATTCATTTTAGCAAATTCTCCCTTTTTTAGAATTTGCTAATCAGTTTATCATCTTCACAGCATGTTTAAAGTGTGCGCACTATAGTAAACCTGGCACATCAAGATTTGATAAATATACATCGCCACTAACAAAAATATCATATGCTGACAATGCACCAGTCACATCAAGATTTGATGTACTCAATGCGCCGGGAATATCTAAATTAGATATATTTAAATTTCCCGTAACATCAATATTGGATACCGTTAAAGAATCTAATACCTCTAACTGAGACATTGTTACTGCACCAATAAAGTCTAGATGCGATGCATTAATCGTACTACCCGCAAAAGATAAGGTATCTAATACTTCTATATTAGATGTATGAATCGTATCCAATACATCAAGACTTGATAGAGTCAGATTTCCCATTAAATCTATATTAGATGCATTCAAGCTACCCGTCACATCCAAATTAGATACAGTCAAAGAATTTACCACATCTAAATTTGATGCAGATAATGTACCCAGAACATCAACATTTGATCGAAACAGAGCGTTTCCTCGCACATTAATACCACCACATACATCTAAAATATTCTGCACATTAAGATTAAAAAAAGAAGCTGATTGCAATGAGCAACACATACGGCTAGCATCATCAACTCTTTTTTTAGATATAGCATTAGCATGAGCAACATCACATACTATTAAAAAAGCGCATAGATATTTTATATTCATTCTGTTTTTTCCTCTTTTTTATACTTATTTTTATATTACTTATATAGAATATCTTCTATTACACCTCCTTCCTTTATTATTTAGATGAACAAATAATGTACCTAACTTTTAAAAACTAAAGCAAGAAAAATTGTTAATATATTTTATAATTACGATCTAGACTGTAATTTTTGTACTATATATTGAAAAAAACATATATACATTAACCATTAAGTTAAAATACATAATCAATATTCAGTGCGGGTGCACCATCAGTGCTGACGGTCAGATAGCATGATAAACCTTCTGCCAATTTGTGATTAATCCATCGATGGCAAGCAAGTGCATAAATAGCCCCAAAAGCCGCCCCACCAATCAACTGGGACAAATAATGGCGATTGCAATTCAAAAAGGTTGCACCTACACCCAGCGCCAATAATGTTAATGGAATAGCAAATGATGCGCCATATCGCAATCCATACATTAAGGTAATATATGTTACTTCTGCCATATGACCTGAAGGAAATCCGCCATGAGCACGCTTTACACTACTAAATTTTTCATGCCATGGGCGCAAGCAAAAATCAAAATCAAATTTTTTTAATAATACTTTTCCGGATACTACAAATATAACACCTACCAAAAAAGTTTTATTTGTCTCAAAGAATTCCTCATCATCAGTAAACAATGTAGATAACGCCAATATACCTATAGGTACAGAAATAGCCCAATTGGCCACATCATGACACCAGTCAGGAAACTGCCTTCTATTTTTATGGCAACTGCGATCATAAAAACAGCTTTGCAAATCTTCGTCAACCATGCGCGCAGCAACAAAAAAAGGAAAAGCTGTAGTAATAATAGCAAAAGTATCCCAACTAAGTATATTACAATGGATTCCAATAACCTCCTGCGCAACATCACGTATAACATCAGATACCATAGTTCGACTATGCTTGCGTAATTCTCGATACTGTTGGCGCAATCCTTGTTCTGGATATATATTTTGAAAACATAACCCTATACATATACTAATATATATGTATAGTCTATATGCGCCATGCTGATGCAGCATGCATATCCTCTATGTTAATATTAAATACATCTAAAAATAATTATATCGTATTAGTAATCCTTATTCAATAATACAATAAGAAAAAATATAGCCTATTAAAGCGTTGGATGCCGCATGTGCCAATCAGTATGTTGCTGATATGCATATGCTGTTTTATATAACCTATGCTCCGAAAGATGTGGTCCTATCAATTGTAAGCCTATTGGTAACTGATCTTTGGTAAATCCACAGGGTATAGAAAGTGCTGGAACACCTGCAAGATTCATAGGACAGGTAAAATAATCTTGCAAATCCATTTGTAGGGTATCGATATCAAAGGTCCCCAAAGTAAAGGCTGGCATTGGATGTGTTGGCATCAGTAACAGATCAAGATTTTTAAATGCTTCTTCAAATTCTTGTCGAATTGCATATTGCACTCGTTTGGCATTGCCATAATATTCACCACTATGTCCGGAAGACAATACATAATTGCCTACCATAATACGCGATTTGACCTCTTCGCCAAAGCCCAAATTACGCGTTTTTCCATACATATCCATTAAATTTTTCGCTTTTTCATAGCGCAAACCATAGCGTACACCATCAAATCGTGCTAAATTGGATGCTGCTTCTGCACGACTAAGAATAAAATAAGCTGCAGCACTATAATCTAATGTAGGTAAAGTAATATATTGCATAGTTGCGCCAAGCACTTTGAGTATATTGATAGCTTCTTCTATAGCTGAAACAATTTCTGGATCCATACCTTGGGCATATAATGCATTTTCTATAATACCAATTGACAATGGCCTTGGTAATTGATCCTTCAGTCCTTCGGTATAATCAGGAACTGCGTTAGCTAATGTAGTTGCATCTTTTGTATCTTGCCCAGCTATTATTGATAATAATAATGCGTTATCCCATACGGTACGAGAAAAAATACCGACTTGATCAAGTGATGATGCATACGCAACAAGCCCATACCGAGATATTCTTCCATACGTAGGTTTTAGGCCAACAATACCGCATAATGCTGCCGGTTGCCTTACCGATCCACCCGTATCTGAACCTAAAGCCCAAGGTACAAATCCTGCTGCTACAGCTGCTGCCGATCCACCACTGGACCCGCCCGGCACGCGTAATATATCCCAAGGATTTCTTGTTTTTTTATATACAGATGTTTCTGTAGAACTACCCATTGCAAATTCATCGCAATTGGCTCTTCCTATACTAATACCACCATGCTGTTCAAGCCTATCTACCACAGTCGCATTATAAGGTGATACGAAGGTTTCTAACATTTTTGATGCGCAGGAGGTAACTCTATTTTGTTGACAAATATTATCTTTTATAAGGCCAGGAATACCTGCTAATACACTTTGTGTAGAAGGCTGCCCAAAAGACTTTTTATCAAATATTTCTATTGCTGCATTAATGTTAATATCAAATGTTTCAAAACGTTTTAAAAAAAAATCAATCATTTCACTATAAGAAATCTCTTTTGAGATTAACTTCTCTTTTAATTCTTGTATGCTAGCAAATGCTATAGAATGCATGTACTTTTCTCCATATGTTATTGAACAGAACTATCAAGAATAATAGGAACTACAAAATAATCACCCTGCCGTTCTGGTGCACATGCTTTTATTTGTTCGGCATCGGTTTGAACTACTGCATCATCTCTATAAACATTAATAGTCTTATTAGTGGATATCCCATATATGCCAGTAATTTCCTTTACTCGCGCGGCATACGTTAATACTTCTTCTAATTGGTCGATCATACTATCTAATTTTTCTGATTGTATATCTATATGCGATACCCGCGCAATTGCAATTACTTCATCCTTAGATACTTTTGCCATTTATGATACCTCTTGCACCAACGTTTTTTTCCAATCACCACTTCTAAATCGATACACATAAAATAAACTCATCATAGCACTTCCTACATAGAATGACCCATATATTAATAAAAATTGCAATAACTCATTATTAATAGGAAAATGAGATAAAAACCAGGATATGGGTACAAAAAAACCAAAACAAACACATAACCGAGTTAACATCACTATACGTGTATCGCCCGCTCCTCGTAGTGCTGCTGCAAGAACAATTTGTAATAAATCAAAAAACATTAACAAACTCAATAAAGGAAACGTGCGTACCGCAAGACCAGTAAACTCACCTTTTCGATCAAACAAAAATACAATAGATTGCGGGGAAATCATAAGTAGACATAAAATACATGATACACCTACTAAAGCAATCAAAAGTATCTTTTTAATATTTGTTTTAATACTTTCCCAGTGACGAGCACCAATACTATTACTTACTAAAAAAGTAATAACTTGTGCACAAGCAATTGCAGGTAAAATAGCAATGCGTTCCATATCTTTTACTACACAAAATGCTGCCACTCCTGTGGTGCCTACTGGTGACATCATTTTACACAACCATATATAAGCAATTGCTACAATAGCTTTATCTAAGATTATAGGCACGCTAACTTTTATCAATCGTAATATTTCTGATGGTTTGCCCAAACTAGAAAATAAAGCTATCCCATAAGGACCATTGGCAGGATGCAAAAACATATGAGCAATAACCGCGATAAGCATCACACCATTTTGAATAATACTTGCAATAGCAGACCCTTGCAGCCCAAGTGCCGGAAAGCCAAATTCTCCAAAAATAAGAACATAATCAAATGCTACAAAAAAGAATATACCAAGAATATAAATAAACATTGGCGTTTTAGTGTCTTTTATACCGCGTAAAAAACCTACAAAAGAAAAATATACAAACATCAAAAAGACACTAATAGCTCGCAAATGCATAAAAGGAATACTTAAATCTACCACATCTTGCTCAAGCCCATACCAGCTATAAATATCACTAGCAAAAATCCACAAAAAAGATGCTATACATATCCCTATAATACAGGTTGTCCAAAAAGAATTTCTTAATGCACGACCAGCATTTTCATAATCGCCTGCTCCATTATGTACTCCTACCAGTACCACTGTACCTACTGCAAAAGCTTCGGCAATTTTAGTAACTAAATTTAACACCGTATTAGTTGCCCCCAATGCTACATAGGTGCGGGTAGATTGTAATGCTCCTATGAACCATGCATCCAATAAAATCGGTAATGAATATACCATAAGATTGGTAATAAATTCAGGACCAAAATAACAAAAGATTGATTTATAACTTTCTCCCTTCACTTCCCGTACACCGGTTATAAAACTAGACAGTAACCCCTGTCTCATTGCTCCTCCTGGGTTGGCATGTTTTGTATAAATAGTTTATACATTTTTAGTATACCTTATAAACACGGCTTGTATTATAGATTTTCTTATACTCATTCTACTTACCTTTTTATATTTATATAATGCATTCAATACAAGAAAAAACAACTAATTTTCGTTTTTTTGTACCAACTTTGTATAAATATTCTTTTTTAATGATTTTTTCTACATTTTTTGCAGCCATCCATTTGTCCGATGCCCAATATACAATACCTGCTTGCCTATATGGGCAAGAAGGCTTACACATATGTAATAATTCAGGAATAGAAAGAGAAGCCCGCGCACAAAAAAAGTCTATAGGATAGTGAGTCTGTCTCAAAAATGTTCTCCAATCTAAAGTACTTATCTGAACAGTATCTAGATCTAGTTTTTTTATAACTTCTTGCAAAAAACGTACACGTTTAAGATTAACTTCAATAAGAACAACTGCAAGATGCGGATATCGAATTTTTAATGGCAAAGAAGGAAAACCCGCGCCAGAACCTACATCAGCTATACATATATTCTCATTGAGGTCAACAATATCGCCAAGACGTATCGAATCTTGAAAATGATATGCTATCACTTCTTCCTGCTTGGTAATAGCAGTAAGATTTATGCGGCTATTCCATTCTATTAATAATTCATAATAGGATATATATTTTTTCAATTGTTCTTCATTAAGATTTTCTTTTTGGGCAAATTCTGACCAGAAGTCACTTGTTTGGTGGATTAGCATATAATCTCCATCTATAGACTTTATATAACAACGTATGATACGCCTATATTAGGCATGAATCAAGAATATAGCATACTATATATTAGGAATATATATGAGGATATCTTTATTTATAGGTATTTTGTGTTCTTGCATTACTCATTTTTCTTTTTGTGCAACTATTACGGTGCCATTTCGGCCGTATCCTCATATACGAAAAACTATATATCAACTTAAAAAAACCGGCACCATATCTCATATAAAACTATCGAGCCTAGTAAATCCTTGGCAGGTTGCAGGTATTTTTGCTACGTATGCTGGTTATTTAGAATCATCTGATCATTTTGGCTATATTATTTTCCCGCGTAAACAAGTACAACCCGTTTTGCATGTATTAATTGCACATAAAATAGAGCCAATTGTTATGTTTGAACAAACAATATCCCACTGGATTATAGTAAACGGTAGTCCGGCAGCTATGTATCGTTTTGAACGTATTTCAGATTCTGATATAGGTCTTACCTACTGGAACGTACAACAAGAACAGCTCCCTCCTGATAATGCAATTTCCTTGGATACACTCATTATTATTGCTCATCCTGACAATATATATATTCCTTTGGGTATTACGTTAACTGATGCGGGACCCAACTTATTTTTACCAACTTTCTATACACGCAAAAATATTAAAGTAACTGATAATGCTCTGTACATGTTAGATTTAGCCCATTTATTTGGCCAGGTTCATTTGGCCCATATAAAAAAACCTATGTATTATGCTATACAACCATTGGATTAACCAGAAAAGATTTGAGTATAATTATATTTTTTTTATATATTGCTTTTATATGTAAAAACTTTATACCATAAAAAAAGATATTAATATTATTATACATTATGTCAAAACTATTTATACAAGGAATATTATATGAAATACTCACGATATTATATACCTATTATAGCTACCTTACTACCTATATCTGCATATGCCGCTACATTTTCTTCCATAAAATCGGCTATCAATCAGGCAAGTCAAGAAGTCTTTGACGCTCCTTTATACCAAAAACCATTTAGTGAATCAAATGCAATGCCATGGATTGAGGCAGTTACTAAAGCAGGCGTTTTTGTTAGTGATAATCGCAATAATTTTAATGATAAAACCTTGCGTGATCTATATACAGAAATCAAAGGTGTTCATGATACATTAATAAAAACTATACAAGATACTTATAATGTATTGTTTAAACCAAAAGAAGTAAATCCAGAACTAGTAAAAAAACAAGAAGCTGTGTTTGAAAAAATGCAAACTACTTTGCGTGGAATTGAAAACTCAATTAATGCTATAGACAAATTTGTCATTCCGCAAAAAGAAGAAGTCCGTCAACTACTATTGCTTCTAACTATTGCATTAAAAAATAATGCTTCAAAGGCATTAAATCAAATGACAGAAGAAGCTGATATTCGAACTCACATACAAACTATGGAATTAAAAGAAAAAAAAGAAGCAAAAAAAGAAAAAGTTCAGGAAGAACAAACACGAAAAGATGAAGAACAAAAGAAACAACAAGCAGATGCGCAAGCAAAAGCACAAGAATTAAAAAATGCTATAATTACTAGCAACAGTTTATTTGCAAATCCTATATTTGTATCATCATTCAGCGCACATGAAATAGAATTTATTCTTGATAACATTACTAAATTTGTAAAAATGTATGCCTATGATGAATCAACTTTGCTGCAAGCTCGCGCTGCTCTTACTGACACGTATTATAATTTTCTTGAATCAATTGCAACCATATATAGAAAAATAGTAAGCCAACCATCTGAGTCTGTTTCAGAAAAATCCTATCAAACAGCATTACAAGATTTGGAAGCATATAAATCAATTGCCCAAGACACCTTGAATAAACTTAATAAAGTATCATTTGATGGCCCACAGGAAGAAGTTCGCATCGTACTACGCACATTGGCCAGTTCACTCAAAACAAATATCACACAAGCACAAGACCAGCTTGAAAGAGAAATGAACAAACGCAAAAAAGAATTAGAAACGCAACAAAAAGCAAAAGCTGCAAGTAAAAATATAGAGCCCGAAGCTGCTCAAATTAAACGCTCATTTATAGCAGCTAATAAAAAAATATTCGATAAAAATTTATACCAAGAACAAATTAAAGATATCTTCGAAATGCAAAATCAATTAAAAAATCTGAATACCTTTGTGCAAAAATATCAAAATGATCAAAAAATATTAGGTGAATTATCTACTGCATTATCAAAAATATCTCCTAGAACTATTGAATCAATTAATATAATATTTTCATATTTACCAAGAGTTACAAAAACAGAAGGACAGAAGGATATAGCGAAGCAAAAAATAATATTGCAACAAATGCAACAAGATATACAAGATATAATGAATCGACTACAAAAAGACAAATTTGAAAGTGAGCAAGAAGTTATTCGGGTCTTATTGTTTGATATGGGAACCATTTTAAAAGATAATATAACAAAAGCTATCGATTCTCTGGAAATATTAATCAAAACACGCCTTGAAGAAGCAATAAAAAAAATTGAAGCAGATAAACAAAAAATTACTACCAAAATAGAAAAGGAAAAACAAGAAACCGAGCGCATACTTTCACAAGGAGAAAAGAAAATTCCTGAACAAAAACCTACCTCACCATCAAAAGTTGATGAAGAAGTTGAACGTTTAATAAAAGAAGCAGAAGCTGAAGCTGAGATAGAATTTAATGCGTTTATGCAAAAATCTGCCACCAAACCGATGACAGAACAAGCATTAGAAAATCTTGCTCGTGAAGCGGGTCTGAGTGAAGAAGAATATGCACAAATGGTGGAAGAGATTCAACTTAAAAAAGAAATAGATGAAGCAATTCCTCC
This sequence comes from Candidatus Babeliales bacterium, assembly GCA_035940365.1. GTDB lineage: Bacteria > Babelota > Babeliae > Babelales > Vermiphilaceae > DASZEX01. The sequence goes on from DASZEX010000034.1 coordinate 8,691, forward strand.
AAAAACAAAAGCCACAGCAAAAACTAGCACAATACCTACACCGCCACCAGCACCTGCAGTGAAAAAAACAGTAGTAAAGCCTACAGGAAGAGGTAGGTATTAATGTAATTAAAAAAAATTTGGTGCCTCAATCTTGCAATATAGTAATACTATTTTTTATATCAGACTAAATAATTAATAGGAGTGTCTAAGATGAGTATGAAAATGAAATACATACTATATATGACGCTTGGCATTTTACTCCTTACTATGACACAGCCAAATATAGCTATCACCAAAGTGAAGACTGCCAATATCAATCAGCTTATCTCTGATATAAAAACAGGTAAAGAAAAGGATAAAGATAAACTAAAAACCCGTGCAAAACAAGTAACCAAAGGAGTATCAAAAACCAGTCCTCTGGTAGAAGAGCTTATTGAGGTTGCAATGCAGGCTGGCATACCAAATATTCTGGCAGAAAAACCTAGTGAAGTAGAGATAGCACCAAAAGAAGTTATGGTCAAAGAAGCAGAAATCACTGAAGAACCTATTACAAAAGAAATAGAAAAGCAACCAATAAAACATAAAGTGCCCGTGGAATTACCGAAAACAGAACCAGTTACTGTTAAACCATCTGCCGCACTCACTACTGTACAAGCACCCACAATTACACAACTACAACCTGGCGTATCCGGTGAAGTTATTGTTTTTAAAATGCAAGAAGGCGCCATAAATGCATTAAATGACACTGACAAGCAGAATTATCTTGGCACGCTTGAGCAGATAGTGAAAAATCCTGGTGCAAGTAACTCTATTTTTGATATGCTTTTGAAATATCAGTGGCCAACAAACCTTTTGTTTGTCGATTCATTTTCAGCACAAGAAAAAGATACTTTGTTTACTGAGGGATCAAATCCAGAAAATTTCATTCGCAACAAGATTCAGCAGACGTATCCACAAGGCAACTATAATGTGATGAGCATTCCTGACACTATTTACCAGCTGTTTATTATCAATTATTATCTCACGCATTTAGATAATCCTACGCTTCATGAAATGGATGGATATTTATTTAAGTTTTTTGATGAATTCCAGACAAGCACAAATGAGGATGCTCCTTATGTACATCTTTCAGCAAAAAAAGATTTCTTGAATGCTTCTAAAGCTATTTATAACAATCCGTGTGTTGCCAGAGCTCATTTCATTATCAATTGTGCATTTGGCGACTACTATACATCAAAACCAAATTGGAGTTGGCAACAAATTGCCGTTGATCTAATCAGTCAGATTATTGCAAATTATCCTAAAAATAAGGGCAAAATACCATTCCATGGTGAGCATGCAAAGGGATTCGATTTGACTCGATTGGGGCGTGAATTACAAGGGAAAAACCTTACGCAAAATGGCATTGTTGATAATTTACTAAAGCTAGAATCTGAGACACAGCAGAAAAATAAAGCAATTTTAATGCGCGCGGTAAGCTTATTCCAGCAGCACATTGAAGTGAATGGCAAGGACCAGCTTTTGGATATACTAGATAGTTCGATAAAATTCAGTTCAATAGATGATTTACGTGAAAAGTATCATAATTTTGATCTCTGGACCCGTGGTAATTCATATGGACTATTTCCATTTACGGGTGCCTTTTATTGTATTTATGATATGCCTTATTACTATGCTCTTACTATAATCAATGAAACAACTGATGAAGAAGGCAAAACTCATATAACAGAAACAAAGAGCGAAGACCTGTATTTTTATGCATTACCAATTGATAAAACATCATACCTGCACGGCCAAGTAGGTAATCTCTTTCTTATTCCACCATTTAGTGCATTAACACAGTTGTGGGGCCATGACTCTCTGTATCATATACTGTCACGGATTGCGCAAGATCCAATTCCACATCTGGAACACAACCAACCTTGGCTTGTGGAAGGCTTTGAACCAGTGCTTGATCCATATAACATACTCTTTATAAAAATGGATCCATTACTGTTTGCAAGCCAGTTGGCCGATTTTGTATCAAACAATGCCGTGTTACTTAAAATTTCTTCCAAAGCGGGCATGAGTATACAAACAGAACAGGCACGATTACGAAAAAATCTTGAACAGGCGAGTAAATTTTACCGTTCACTCGCCACAAAAGTAGGAAAATCTCCCGAAAAACAAAGAGTGCACGTTAATATTTAATTAAAGACAGGTAAACCACCAGTTAAACTGGTGTGGCTATCAAGGCCTGGCCTTCAGATTTAGTAATAAAGGTTGCCATGATATAATTGTTTCGGCTTGTCGGTCGAAAGGAAATTATAACATGGCAACACAATATCAAAGTTTAAGTCATTTTTCTTGGATCATTTCAATCTCCTATCATTCGATTATTCAGGATGAAGACCAATATCAGTGCGATATTGCATATCCTGCCAGGAGACTTTTTTGATCTGCTCATATGCTTTTTCGCGTGCCGTTTGTATGGTACTTCCGAGCGCAGTTACACACAGTACGCGACCGCCATCGGTCAGCACATTATTGTTGACATGACGTTGTGTGCCTGCATGAAAAATTTTACATAGATTGGCGATCTTTTGTGGGACTTCTTGTAGCCCGGAAATTGGATAACCGGTTTGATAGTAAGATGGGTAACCGCCACTTACTAATACCACACCAAGGGCAGGCCGATTATCCCATTTGATAGGAAGTTGTGCAATAGATTTGTCGAGCATTGCAGTGCACAACGCAACAAAGTCTGACTCTAAGCGCATCAAAATTGGTTGCGTTTCAGGATCTCCCAATCGAGCGTTAAATTCAATGACTTTGGGACCCTCGCGCGTAATCATGAGACCAGCATATAAAAAGCCGACATAGGGATTGCCTTCTTGTCGCATACCATCAATAGTTGGTTGAATAATCTGCTTCATGATGGTGTTTTGAAGATCTGGAGTTACAAAAGATACGGGCGAATAAGCGCCCATGCCGCCAGTGTTGGGACCTTGATTGCCATCATCGCGCTTTTTGTAGTCTTGTGCTGTGGCAAAAAAGGTTGCCGAATCGCCATCTGAAAGTACAATAAAGCTTACCTCAGTGCCTTCCAAAAACTCTTCGATGAGAATAGTAGTACCAGCATTGCCAAAAATCTGCTTGATGAGCATGTCATCAATGGCATATTCAGCCTCCTGCTGTGTATAAGCAATAGTTACCCCTTTACCTGCAGCCAGACCATCTGCTTTAATAACAAGTGGGAATTTCTGTGTTTGAATATATTTTCTTGCTTCTGTTGCATTATTAAATGATTTCCAAGATGCAGTTGGAATATTGTGCCGCTGCATAAATAATTTTGCAAATTTTTTTGATGTTTCAAGTTGTGCCGCTTTTTGTGTTGGCCCCACGCAGCGTATACCGTGTTTTTGAAATGCATCGATTATACCGCACGCCAGCGCAGTTTCTGGCCCAATAATGGCAAGATCAATATTTTTTTCTTGTGCGAATTGTACAAGAGATTGCACGTCAGTTTCACAAATAGCGCAGTTATGTACTTTCTTTTCCTGTGCAGTACCACCATTACCCGGGGCAACATAAACATGGGTGATCTGCGGAGATTGTGCAACTTTCCATGCAAGAGCATGTTCCCGTCCACCACGGCCAACAATAAGCACTCTCGTGACATTGGATTGTATAGTTGTGATTATACCAAGTGCCAATAGATAAATAAAATAGTTTTTCCAATGCATGTTTGTTCTCCATCTCCCTTTTTTATAGTTCAACAGTAATTGTTTCAATGACAGCGCATGCTTTCTCTCGTGCTTGCTCAATACTCGAGCCTTCTGCAAGAGCAACGCCCATACGTCGATGCCCTTTGACCTCAGGTTTGCCAAAAAGGCGCAACTGTGTGCCGGGAATAGCAAGAGCCTGTTGAAGATTGCTAAATCGAATATCTTGCGAAGTACCGTGCACTAATAATGCATGGGATGCAGCAGGACCATACTGAGTAACTGTCGGAATTGGTAACCCAAGTAATGCGCGCACATGAAGTGCAAATTCAGATAGGTTCTGACTGATCATGGTCACCATACCGGTATCATGCGGTCGGGGAGAAACTTCGTTAAACCAGACAGTATCCCCTTTGACAAAGAGTTCAACACCAAAAATACCAAAACCACCAAGAGCATCAGTAATTTTTTGTGCTATATCCTGTGCTTTTGCATAGGCAATTTTACTCATAGGATGAGGTTGCCATGATTCTCGATAATCGCCATCAATTTGTATATGACCTATAGGCGCACAAAAACTGGTGCCATCTTTATGGCGAATAGTCAGCAGAGTAATCTCATAATCAAAATCAATGAAACTTTCAACGATCACAGTGCTTTGTGCGTTACCACCGCGTGCATGCGTTTGTGCATAGTTCCACGCCTCATCAATGTTACCAATGTTCCGAACAATACTCTGGCCTTTACCTGAAGAACTCATAACTGGCTTTACCACGCAGGGCAAGCCAATTTCTTGCACTGCTTTTTTGTATGCATCATATGAGTCGGCAAACTGATACTCTGATGTGAGAAGGTGTAATTCTTCAGCAGCTAATCTTCTGATTCTTTGACGGTTCATGGTAATTTGTGCGGCACGTGCACTAGGAATAACGGTATAACCTTCGCGTTCTAAACCAACAAGCTCATCCGTAGCAATGGCTTCTATTTCGGGAATAATGTAATGCGGTTTTTCTTGTTCAATAACTGCGCGCAATGTTTTGTTATTTTGCATATTAATAACATATGACCTATCAGCAACCTGCATGCCTGGTGCATGTTCATACCGATCGACAGCAATTACCTCAATACCAAGCCGTTTGAGCTCTATAATAACTTCTTTGCCAAGCTCACCAGCACCCAGTAACAATGCCTTAGTTGCACCCGTTGTATGCGGAGAACCAATAGTTACCGCAAAAATGGGGAATGATGAGTTGATTAATAGAACTAGATGTAATGGAAGAAATAAGCCAATTGAAACTGGCCATACGCGGTATGATAATTTTAATGGTGTGTAGTGGACCCCATTTCGTAGACAGAATTTAGGACCAAAATTAGATATAAAATGGAATAAAAATTTTGGTAACCTGAACCCAAAGAAAGGGTCAAGCTTTATGAAGAAAAAAAATAATTTTAGTGCAGCGTTCAAAGC
>DASZEX010000035.1:0-2780 GCA_035940365.1 Candidatus Babeliales bacterium
TGCTTTGAACGCTGCACTAAAATTATTTTTTTTCTTCATAAAGCTTGACCCTTTCTTTGGGTTCAGGTTACCAAAATTTTTATTCCATTTTATATCTAATTTTGGTCCTAAATTCTGTCTACGAAATGGGGTCCACTACACTTGAGCAATATGAAGCTGACAATACATATAAAGAAGCGGTTGAAATTGCAAAAGAATATACACAGCCAAATGAGATATCTGTGTATGTTAAAGATGGCAAAGAAATGCATATTTTCAAATACGCTAATGGTAATATAGTTATAAGAGAAGAAAGCTCCGGTTTAAGAAAATTACATACTGATGGACCTCCAACAATAGAAGTACAACCAAATAAAAAGGCTGGAGAAAAAAAGGCACATAAAACAAGATTAAATGGAAACACAGAGGTTGAATTATGATACAAGAAAGAGAAAAATACACACCTTGGTATCCTATAAAAGGAACTGAGTAGGTTCTGTTGAGTTTTGATTATAATTATATCGCATTTCGTTGATCAGGACGTTGTTTTTATGAATATATATTCTTTGTAAAATTTAACCGTTGCCGCCATGCCAATTACATCGACTAGATCACGTTATGAAGAAAGTGAAAAATTACAAAACTCAACAGAACCTTAGACAAATGCTGAAACAAATCTCCCCTTAATTACGCAGAAAATTATCGATTACATCACAATAGGCATCTTGTTCTTCTCTATGAGGCATATGTGTACTCTGTTCAAAAATCATCATTTTGCTGTTATGAATTTTTGTATGTAACAATCTCATGTACTCAGGCGTCATAGTATCTGATCTTCCTGACGTGAGTAACACTGGCATATTCAGTTGAGACAACAATGGTATGAGATTCATATTTTTTAAATTACCGGTAACGGTGAACTCATTGTTACCCCACATGATTTCTAAGATTTCTTTATTGACAACAAACTCATTAAAAATGGATGGGTCTTTGCTAAATATAAAGCTTTTAAAAAATAACGACCACGCTTCTTGGTATGCAGGGCTGCTTAATGTCCCAGCAAGTTCGTGCTGCATCAAAATCTCATAAATATTCTTGCTTTGCGCTAATTGCTTATAATTTGCTACAAGATGCGGCGTGCTGATATACGGGCTTGCAAGTACTAATTTTTCTATACGATCTGCATGGCCCACGACATAATTTGTTGCTATCGCAGCGCCCCATGAATAGCCAAATAATATGATTTTCTCGAATCCCAGTCTATCAATAAGTTGCACAAGTTCTTGTGTGTAATGTTCAAGCGTCCATTCAACGACAACATTTGCTTTAACCATTGATTTGCCGCATCCTGATTGATCATAAAAAATGCATGGCCGGTTAGATGCCAAAATTTTTAAATTGATAATATAACCAGACTCTAATCCTGGTCCACCATGTACAAAAATGATTGGAGTTTTATGATACGTTGATTCAGCAAACCATTTTTGAGTCCAGATATTTCCATACCCAAAACCTAAATATTGCTCTGCTACTTGTAACGCTTCCATAGCTGAAGATTTTCTATAAAAAGCTATTACTAAAAGAATGATGAGTACATTGCGAAAAAACATTTTATAAATCATTTGCTATCGAATCTAAAGCTGCTTGGGCACAGCTTCCATCTAATTCAGGACTGGCACCACTAATACCTATGGCACCAATATGTTGCCCATCTTTGGTAATAATTGGCAAGCCACCTTCAAGTAATACAATTCCTTGGATACCAAGATATGGTCCATTCGACATTTTTTCATTACGTAATGCAAGATCTTTGGTAGAAAGAGGAATACTCGCTGATGTAAACGCTTTTAATTGCGCCATTCTTACACTAACAAAATTATTACCATCCATGCGTCGGTAATATTTCAAATTTCCATGGTCATCCATAATAGCAACTACGATTTTCAAACCCTGCTCAGAAGCTTTTTCCTCAGCAGCATCTGCCATTTTCTTAGCCATATCTAGTGAAAGTGCTTTAACAAGTATTGTCATAAGTTTTCCCTTTAAAACTTTATCCTTTAATGATTCTAATTTGGAAGGTCAAGCTAAAAGTCCGAACAACAATGCTCTACTCTTATAACTATCGATTTTGTTTTGCAATGTCTCACAATGCCATTAATGTTTCCAGGCACTCATTTTTTATGAAAATTATCAAAAAAATGATCTATTTCCATAATAGATTTACTTGCAAGACGTTCCCGGATAAACATATGTATCTTGGTTATAAGACCTTCTTCTGTATCAGCTTCAGGCTTCCAATTTGGATGGATAAGAGCAAATTTACCTTCGCTAGTTTGCTCGATCGGGATTTTAAAATTCTCTATTCGATAGTTCAAATAAGATTGATGCATTACTTCCTTAACTCCTTTTAAATTATGGCTGTGCCAGGCATAGTTCGAAGAACAAAGGTTGGCGGCCCCTCGTTGACGCATTCAGGAACAATAATATTGAGTTTAGCATTAGCTTGCAAAATTTACAAACGTTCTTTGCATCCTTTAATGTACCGCCGATATCATACGCAAAGCCTTAACTATGTTATCTAATTATAATTAGGTCTGAAGGAAAAGCTAAAGCTACTGTTTGGTCATTGGTTGATTAAATCGCGAAATGATCGCGAAATGATCGCGAAATATTTCCCGAGCTATCCCACTTGCTTTTTAATCAATTTTTCTATTATTAAAATTTTTTTAAAAAATATTGACTTTGTATTTCTGATTTTGTTATGGTGAAATTACAAGAGGGGAAGGTAGTTTGAAGCTTGT
>DASZEX010000036.1:0-69657 GCA_035940365.1 Candidatus Babeliales bacterium
TGCTTTGAACGCTGCACTAAAATTATTTTTTTTCTTCATAAAGCTTGACCCTTTCTTTGGGTTCAGGTTACCAAAATTTTTATTCCATTTTATATCTAATTTTGGTCCTAAATTCTGTCTACGAAATGGGGTCCACTACAAAGAAAGTGAAAAATTACAAAACTCAACAGAACCTAATGATAATCAAAAATTACCACTGAAATATGTAGCTGATAACCAACCGAATTGTACGCCTAATATAGTAAAAGAATACCTCAAAGATATAGAAGTATCACCAGAAACACTATTATCAGTAAAAGATATGGAAAATGCAAAAAAAATAATAAATACTATAGCTGCCAAGGAGGCTGATTATAATGATCAGAAGTTTATATTATATGGAAAGACATTTCTACATCGATGCGCTTTTATTGGATCAATCATAATCGGTAAAGGTCTTAGTTTAATAGGTGATGCATTAAGTCTCATATGGCCATGTTCGTTTGGTAGGCCGCAATGCACTATAAAATGTTGAATTGAAAAAAAGAGTTAAAATAATTCTTTTACCAAAGTATCAACAGAAGAAAGCATCATATCTTCTTGCATTGCAGTATAAAATGTTTCATCATATTCACGCGTTTGCACCACAACGGGCATTGCCAGGGCATGGCCCAGGAGTAATGCTTGTTTTTTGCTATCAAGACCGGCAAGTATAGTGCGCAAATGCTGCGCCCCTGATATGCCGGTAAGTACTGCTTGAATATCTTTGTCATCATGCAACTGGGCAATAATTTTGGTACCAATTTGTGATAATACTTCCGCATCAATGCCCGATGGTCGTTGATCAACTACCAGTAATGAAACATAATATTTCCGCATTTCGCGTGCAATAGTACCAAAGATTGTTTGTTTGGCTGCATTACTGTTGAGGAATTTGTGCGCTTCTTCAATAGTTATCATAAGTTTTTGCGGTTCTTGGCTGGTATAATGTGAGCCCAAAAATTGTTCAGTTTTATTGATATATTCACGGTGAATGCGGCGCGTAATAATATTGGCAATAAGCAAATATACAAATGATGCAGTGAAGTTACCAAATTCAATAACAATACTAATACCTTTATTGAGGTATGCCATAATTTGATCAATGACGGTATGGCGTGGTGCAGTATCATTTGCCATTCCTGTATACAAAAAAGGTAATCGTGCAAGCCGCTGTAATTTGCGGTAAAGTGCAGCTACAGATTCTGGATGTGCGCCCAAACTTTCTGCAAATTCTTTTATCTGTTCTCCTTTGCTGAGTAATACTTGCAGCCAATCTTGCTTATAATGTGCAAAAATAAGATATGCTGCTTCCATGGCAGTTGGATGTAAATTAAGCTCATATTGGAGTGATAAAATATCTTCTACTTCAATAGATTGATAATCAAGCGTAAATTCAATATCGGGCGATCCGCCGCGCCGACGCGTAGATGCAGGATCAAGTGAGACAATGATAATGCGATCAGGAAATAAGGTTTTGAGTCCTTTGACAAAACTACGCGATTTGCCTTCAGTGCGTGCTTGTAACCCATATTCACTATGCATATCAAAAATAAGATTTACTGCCTTGCATTGCTTAATGAGGCCTGCAAGTACCAAACGAGTTAAAAATGTTTTTCCTGTCCCTGTTTTGCCAAAAATGCCATTACTCCGCTCGGTAACTTTTTCTAAATTAATACATACAGGTGTTTGCATATCAAGTGGACAACCAATATTAAAATAGTTTTTATCAGAAGATTGCTCATCGCCAAAAATAAGGGCAACATCATGAGCACTTGCTTCATATACAAGAGAAAAATGTGCAGGAATAGTTTTGACGGGGCACGGTCGCTGATCAGTGCCAAGCATCAACATTGGCCGCAGTACTACCGTGGCATAGACATCCCGCTGTTGTATAATATCGCGCAATAATGGTTCATCTTCCTGAGGGGGAAAAAGCAAAATATCTTGGTTGGTAGTTGCCAAACTCATATCAGTAATTAATGAAAAAAAACGATATTGACTACCCACAATAGAAACAAATTTACCGGTTTTGATAGATTCAAGTGCCGTGCCAGAAGCAACACGCATCACCAGCCCATCTGCCAGTGAACCAGAAATAATAGTACCTAATGCTTGTAATATTACCATAATCTTTGCATATGCATATAAAAATAAAGTATATAGTTTAGTATGCAATAGAAGCAAAAACTATAGCAATACTATTGTATTTTATAGTTTTTCCCCATATTTATAGATCTTCTGAGCGAAATAGAAGGCTTTTATTATTCCCCTCAAGTAGAGATTGTAATCCGCCTTTATATTGTAATTCGTTTTTATTAATACGGTCTTGCCAATTGAATTTTTTAAATATATTTTCATCACCGTCTGCAAAAGTTACCTTTTCAGGAACTGCCCGGGGGTATTTTTGGTTAAGCACAACTTTGCTAGATGATATAGCTGAGCGTATATACTTATAACCAATTTCGCTTTGTTTTTGAATATCTTGTGGCGATGGATTTCTCTTTTTTAAGATTTTCCATTCTTGCATATATCTATAACTAATCCATCCTGTTATACCACAACATATGGCTGCTGTTCCTGCCAAAAGATACAAATACGGTCGCATGGCATTGTCAGAACGAGTAACTGCAATTGCTCCCATATTAATTAAAGAAATCGGTATAGACATGAAAGCAGAAATGGTATAAGGACGGGCACAACTTCGTATATGGTTTATTAAAGGTCCTTTGTTTTTGGTTACATCATATAATTCCGCTGCTTGATCTTTAAATTTTTCGGTATATTTAAATTGTTCGGCTGTCATTGCCATTAGCTGGTTGGTAATATTGAATAGCCCTATAATAAATAGTATAAGAATTTTTATGTTTATTTTATTCATCAAAAACCAATCTGTTATTTAAATTTTTGTCCAATATACAAGAAACATTATGAGCATTCTTTATTCTTCAATTACAACAAATTGAAATCCATCACATTTTCCACTCATTACTTCAGCAAAATTTCCTGCATCATGTATTGCTTGCGCAAAAGATTTATTCCAATGTTCAGGTGAGAAGGATAATTGCTTTGTTTTATCACACAGTTCTCTTTTTACAAATTTTACGTTATTCAATTTATCTCTATTAATTGAAAATGGAAGTATATGATTTATATTTCCTGAATTCAAATTATTATATAAATAAAGTTGAATAATTTTAGATTTATTTTCATTTGAAGCCGAATGAAAGTTGAGTGCTTTAATACAAGCGGTATGAATCATTGTATTCCAGATACATGGGCCTAATATTAGTGCGCTAGTTATGCCGTAGCATATCCAATAATTCTTATTTTGCATCATAGAAGGCCAAATACATGCAACAGCCAAACTCACTCCTGTCTGTATCATATATTCACTGAGTGTCCATAACATATCCTTTTTTCTTGTCGAAGCTATATATTTTGTCGTGACATCAACAACCTTTTGATGGTCAGTTGTGGGAACATTCTCTAGTTTAAATTGTTGAGCTATAATTCTTAATTTTTCATATTTCACTTGAGTTGAAGGATCCATACTCATTACTTGATGAGTTATAGTAAGTAGTATAAAAGACCTTATTATATATTTAAATTGCATAAAATTCCTGTATAAAATTATAATTATTCTTCAAAATATAAATAACTCAGCATTGTAAATATGCAACAAATAACAAAGCAATAAAAAATGCATTTTCGGCTGAAGGTGCATTTGGGTAATTAATAAGAAATTTAATATTCGGGACAACTTAATGTACAAGAACGAGCATTTTCAACCCTTTGCAAAAAGTCTTTAATATTATCTTTTGCAATAAAATCTGTTAGTATAGAATAAGTTCTTTGTGTGTCAAGTTTATATTGTACCCTTGTCAGATGCTCTTTTGGACTTAGTTGCCCGTCTTTAACTCTTGCACGAGATAATACATTGTATATATCTTCTTGTATAATGCTATTTACCTTATTAAGATAATCTTTTTCATCTTTCTTGTTTTTAATATAATATGAACGCCAGAAATGAGTAATAGCATTTTTAAGTTTTATACATGTACAACCTATTCCAATGATTCCTAGAGTACACATAATATATTTTGCCGGATTTTTTTGCTCCACATTTCTTGATCCTAATCCTATTATACTAGAACCAATTATACCAACTACCATTTGCTGAAAACTATAATGTTTCCATTGGTCATGATAGTCTGCAAAAGCTTCAAGGCATCCATCCTTGTTATAAGAAATAAGTAAGGCAGTTTCTGCTATTTCTCTTTTAAACTTTTCAGGCGTTAGGTTCTTCTTTTGTTCTTCCATTCCTGTAGATTGATTATACATACAAAAAAGACCTAAACCCACAAGCGTGTATTTCAATTTCATTATATTTTTCTCCATTTGTTTATACATATCGTTTTTTGTTACTAGCTGTTATAATAGCACATTAATATTAAATTGCAATCTGCCAGTGAATCAGGAGATAATAGTATATAATACACAAGCATTAATGTTATAGTTAACTTATCCTGTAAAAGAATATGCGAACATATTATAGAATCCCAGAAATAAACTTGGCTCAAATCTGCAGGGAGAAGTTTTACTATTCTTCTTGATATAACCTAGTGCCTTTATTATTCCAATCATTATGCATTATTGTAGTAAAATACTGTGTATTATGTATAACTTCCTTCCAGTTCAGTTCGCCAAGTTGCTGTTGTAATTGTGTATCATAGGGATCAATTAATATTTTACCAGAAGTAAGCGGATCTGGACTTACCTTAGAGTTACGAATATGAGCATATAATACCAATCCGCTGACAAAAAATAAGTGATTGTTTTACACAAAATTCCGTTGCAGGAGATGCGGTTTCAATGCTGCTTAGTAGTTGTCAGCGGATTGGTATAAGTAGCATGCGCCTAATCGTGATAACTCAGTGTCATTTAAGGTTCCAGGTGTATTGAATGCTCTAACATGCCTATAATATAAGCCAGCAAAAATACCACTTGCCGCTAACATTAATGAGCTTCCTATGCCAACTGTGTAACCAATTTTGTGTATGCCAGGCGTATTTGTATACTTAATAGATGCTATAGCTCCTGCTGTAATTATAGCATTCACAGCAGTTATTTTTAGCAAGAACTTACTTATATTTGATGCACAATCGCTCATAGCCTTAATAAATAGGTGCTTCTCTACTTGGTTGACCCGACTTATATTAAATTCAGCGCACGCCCAACGCTTATTTTCGTCGCGAAAGTTATCTACCATACCCACTAATGAATGGGAAGCAATCAGCAAACTAACATTAAATATTATATATTTTTTAAATTGCATAAAATTTCCTGTACAAAATTATGATTATTCTTCAAAAGATGAAGGAAGAAATCTCTGTTGTAATATTACTGACACCGTTTTAGGCTTCATTAAATATTTATTCCATTCTATTCGGTTATTTGCCTGATTTTTTATATACAACGTACCGCGACATGGTTCATTGGCATTTTTTATTTGTCTTGTACGATGATATATTGCTTGCCTGCCAATAGGGTTTATCTCTTCAGCAGTAGCATTAGTATTTGCAAGTATATGTAAATCTTGCTTATATTTATAGCAAGAATAAGCATACATAATACAACCTCCAAACCCTAATGTTCCAATAGCAATGCCGGCTATTTTATTGATTTCAAGCATTTTTATACCTAGACCATATGCAAGTAGAAAAGAAAGAAGAGCCTTACCTTCTGAAGATTTATGCTCACCCTTTGTGTAATTTTGTAAATCATATATTACGTTTTGTTTATCTTTACTAGAATAATTAGTAATGTTAAATGCTTCGCTTGCTACTGTCTGCCGCGTCTTTTTTCGAAAAATCATTGTGTATGTTTGATTCATGCACAATACGCTACCTATACATAATATTATATTGATTACTTTCATATGATTCTCCACTTGTACTATTAGTTTTATTCTTCGATTAATCTATATGTATGGCTTTTACCAGAAACAATAGTGTCAAAATACTTTGGTGTATGTATAACGGTATTCCAAGGAAGTTTTTCATCTACTTTTATATCTACGTTTGTATTTGTTTCATGAAAATGACGAGTTTTTACTGTAGTTCCTACTATACATTGTACTTTTTCTGAATTATCAACAGGAAATTGTTGAGCAGGTACTTCTACCGAATCCATATGTTCACGCAATAGTTCTTGTGCAATATTGGTTATATCTTTATCTGAAGATTTTGGATTATTAATTGTATTTAATCGCAACTGATAGCCTAATGCCTCTAGGCATTTTACAGATAACCATAATGTACCAAATCCGGTAATAGCATATAAGATCTGTTTGGCTTCTAATATATTAATATTATAACCAACTATCGCGGGTGCTATTATAACAGGTAGCATTTTGCCAACTGCTTTTAAACATGTATTACGCTCAGGTACTGTTGCTTCTGTCATACTTGCTTTGATACTTGGTTTATCTTCATCTTTTACCTTTTGATAATCAAACTGATTTCTTGCATGAATTCTATAGAGAGAACGTTTAGAGTCTTCACTCAACTTATTTTGTTCATTGGACCCATTATTTTTACTTCCTGATTGTTTATTGTCCATACTCAATAATTGATTGGTAATGGAACATACGCTAATACCAAATATTATATATTTTTTAAATTGCATAAAAATCCTCTCTCGAATTATTATTCTTCGATAAATTTAAATGATGAATTATTAAGTTTACCTGACATAATGTCAGAAAATCCCGCTATGTAATGTATTCGATCTTTATATATAAACGATCTATTATTTTCCCATTGAGCACGTACCTTTTCTGGATTTGATGGGAATGGTGTTGATGGTGCAGACATATGATTCACATTAATATATAAATATCTATGACCAATAGATGATAAATCTTTATCTGAAGTATTAGGATTTCTGAGTCGTCTTAAATCAAGAACAAATATTGTTCCATCGATAATATTTTTAGTACATAATGCTGCACCTAGCAGGGCTATACTGTATGCTATAGTTGCAAGGCGTGTATTATTTTCTGCATATCGTTCAGTCGCAGCTGCACCTACGGTAACTAAAGTATTCACTGCTGCTAATTTTACGCAATACTCTGCGGTTGATAATGCAAACGTTTGCATAGACTCAATGAATTGTGACTCTTCTTCTGGTTTTACTTTACTGATATCAAATAGTTTGCATGCATTATATATATAAGTTCGTCTTTTATACCAATCAGTTAAATAAGGAATACTCATTAGTTGGTAGGGAATAATAATGAAACACATACTTAGTATAACGAGTCTTTTTGTCATAGATTTCCCTTAGGCGTTAACTCTTTGAAAAATATTTTTTATTAACAAAACAAAGATTTGGCAAAAAATTTAAATATCATTTTCACATGTCAAAACTATTTTAGAATTAGTATAATGATTGTTTAATAAATCATGCAGGAATGCATTTTTTTTAACTAATTCATTAAATTTGGTCTGCATATTTGCATCATGCATGATTATTTTATCCCGATTATCTGAAATAGAAAGGCTACTTCGTGTAATTTGTACCAAACGTAGATGGAGATATATATCCTTTTGGCCAATTTCAGT
This sequence comes from Candidatus Babeliales bacterium, assembly GCA_035940365.1. GTDB lineage: Bacteria > Babelota > Babeliae > Babelales > Vermiphilaceae > DASZEX01. Next base: position 7,647 of record DASZEX010000036.1, read on the forward strand.
TACCACTTGGCAATAATCAGGCTCGTCTTTTTTATTTAATAAGCTAACAGTTTTTCTTTCATGTATTAAACCATGTATACAACCTGTAACCAACATACCGCAGACAATGCCAATACCATATAACAATGGTTTTTTTATTGGTTGTATTGATTGTTGTGTATATTTTCCACCTAATAACGCACCTGATGTCAGTATGATACTACCAACTGTCATATAAAAAGCTCTAGATGCCCACGTTGCATGATGTTCTTGTAATATTGAAATTCGCGAATCATCTTTATCAGTAACTACAAAACAACGTGCTGCTTGTTTTTTAAAATCATCAGCATACTGTTTTTCATCTGAAGCTATGATATTATTACATACTATTATCATACTTGTTACTATAAACATTAATTTCATAACTTTTCCTAACTATATTATTTTTTATTTATTTGGTTTTGCATTATCAAATACAACATGCCATGGCGTGTCCCAACTGAATGACATATTCAATGCAGATACTTGTGGACCTGTCAACGTATACGTAAATGTTTGTTTATCTTTGCGCATACCGCCCATAAATTCATAATAATACGTCATAGTAAATGTAGTATCTTCAATGGTAATAGTATGAGGTGTTGATGATACTAGTTTACTGTCTACTACTATGGGAATTTCATGATTATTAATAGTCACGGTTAATAGGTTAGGAGAATAGGTACCCGTCCAATGTTTGACAGTCAATGTAGGTATATCTATTATATGTTGAATGATAATTGACCGGCCACTTGTTTGCAGACTATTATCTTGCATAGTGCCTTGCGGCATGGCAGCAGTTTGATCAGTACGTCGTTGATTATTATTGCCTACGATCTCTATACCGTCATTCTTTGTATTTGTTATTTTTTTGCGCTTTGCACGTTTTTGTTTAAATTCTTTGCGACTTACTTTTTTCCTTTTGTTATTGTGTTTTTCTGGCAATGCAATAATCTTTTGTTCTTCAGTATTTATTTTCTCTATTACTGATTTTGTTGATTCTTCTAGTATAGGTTGGGTTATTTCATTGGTAGGTTCCGGCAATATCTGTTGGCTAGTAGATTTATTTTCTACTATTTCTTGTTTGGATTCTTGTATATGCCACCATGAACAACTTGTAAGTACCAAGGATATTGCAGCAAGTATGCTATATATACTATTAAATTTTTTCACGCCGACGTGCCTTGAATAATAATAGTGAAAGTGCCGCGGGAGTCATACCAGGAATGAGCGAAGCTTGTGCCAATGTTGCTGGTTTAATGCGCGTTAATTTTTGTTGTAATTCTTTTGACAGTCCGGGCATATCAATATATACCAAATCATCTGGTATACGAATATGCTGATATTGTTCAATGCGGGCTGCGTCTCTTGCTTCTCGCACTAAATAGGGTCCATAGAGTAACTCAGCCTGAATGGTACGCGCTGCACGGTCAGAAATGGTGGTGTTAGTATGTTCCTTGACAGTAGCCAAATCACATGATTCACTACCAAGCAAGCGCATAATATCGGTATTATTTTTGCCTGTGCGCAACTGATGCAATGAATCTTGAATAATATCTTGTTCAGTTATGTAATCTTGATATACTTTTTCTTCCACAAGACCATATGCATAGGCTTTTTTAGTCAATCGTGCAAATGCATTATCTTGCCGCAATGAAAGCCTACTTTCTGCGCGAGAAGTAAACATGCGGTATGGTTCATCCACACTCATGGTTACTAAATCATCAATCATCACACCAATATAACCTTGCGTTCTACTTATAATAAATGGAGGCTTATCCAAGGCTTTGCATGCAGCATTAATACCAGCAATAATACCCTGACCCGCTGCCTCTTCATAGCCAGTAGTACCATTAATTTGGCCAGCCAAAAATAAACCATTAGTATGCTTGACTGCCAAAGTATGATCAAGTTGATGTGGTAATACAAAATCATATTCTACTGCATAGCCTGGTTTGGTAATTATTGCATTTTCAAATCCCGGGATAGTTTGTACATATGCCTGTTGCACATCAAGTGGCAATGAGGTAGAAATACCATTTGGGTATATTTCTTCTTCAGATAAATCTTCCGGTTCTACAAATACATGGTGAGAAGTTTTATCAGGAAAACGGCCAATTTTATCTTCAATAGAGGGGCAATAACGTGGACCTCTACCAGTAATTGCGCCACTATACATAGCCGATTTATGTAAGTTTTGTTTTATAATTTCATGTGTTTTTTCATTAGTATGCGTAATATAACATGCACGCAGATTAGTTACGGTATGCGGATAAAATTCAAATAAATAGGTAAGATTATCTGGTTCCTGGTAGGTCATTTTGGAAAAATCAAGCGATGAACGCAATAAGCGAGGAGGTGTACCTGTTTTGAGCCGACCCAATAGTAATCCTGCGCGAGCCAAAAACTGGGAAAGACCGGTTACTGCCTGTTCATCCCTGCGCCCACCAGCATATTGTGTGCTGCCAATATGAATGCGTCCATTCAAAAAGGTACCGGTAGTAATTACTACACACGATGCATAATACGTAGAACTATCATTGGTCACCACGCCGCGAATTGTTTTAGATTCATCGAGTATAATATCTTCGACGGTGCCGGCATAGATAGTAATATTGGGATGGGAAGACAATGTTTGTTGGGCTAGTTTGCTGTAGGCGTGTTTATCAATTTGCAAGCGCAGTCCCTGCACTGCAGGACCCTTGCGAGTATTAAGCATACGCGCTTGTAGATAAGTTTTGGTGCATAATTTGGGCATAACACCGCCAAGTGCACTAATTTCAAATACCATATGTCCTTTGCCAACACCACCAATAGCAGGGTTACATGGCATATGGCCGATTCTATCTAGCGTGAGAGTAATAAGGAGTGTTTTGGCACCTATACGTGCGGCAGCATGAGCAGCTTCAACTCCTGCATGGCCGCCACCAATTACAATAACATCAAAATCATATGCTGCTGATATGCTCATAACTATTTTCTATGTTTCTATGTATATATATAATTCTAATAAAATTAACCTATATACTAGTATACTATAAAAACAGTGGAAAAACCATATAAAAACAAAATAGGCAGAGAGATTTACAAGAACCTCTCCACATCAATTATTGATTTATTTGCAACCCAAACGGTAAGTCAAAATAGGTATAAAATCTGTTGGTTGTTTGCAAGATGCGGTCCAGGTTTTTATTTTTTTCTTCAATGCAAGTAGATTCTCTGCTAATTCGGGTTGTTCTTGTTTTGCATGAGTTATCATTAAAGAAAGATTGGATTCCATATTTTTTACTATTTGTTCAATTGTAGAACATTGTTGGTATAATTGCACGATAATTGCACTTACCATTGCCTTATCTGCTTTTTTGTGGCGTTCCAATACTGTATATATTTTTTGTATTTCTTGATATAAATCATTCACTATTTTACTAAACAATGGCGTGAGTTTGGTATTATCTTTGCATATGCTGCCCTTTAGTTTACCCAAATCTGCCACTATTTGTTTTAAATTACTTACAAAATGAGCATGCGTATGCTTATTTTTTTTGTTTGCATATTCATCAAGCCAGGTCTTGATATTAGTACTAATAGAATCAACCATTTGTATCTGGCCAAGATTGATTGCTTGCATTACCTGTACACTCATTGCAACAAGAATACTTATTCCTAATTTTAGCTTCATATGATGTAGCATAGTTATTCCTCATTGTAGGAGGGTTATACATAAATGCATTATTCACATTATCAATTATCAGTATACCAATATGCAAAAAAAGTGTCAAGTTGAATGAATTTCCACAGAATAGAATAGCTCGATTAGATCAGTATATTGATAGCAAAAAAGGAGGCTTAAAAATAGATCTTTTTTTATCCAATATTTTTGATCAGTAACATGGCGGTAAATTGGGTTTTAATTGCTTATTTTTTATATGATAATGTGCATGGTGCATAGCGGATTTTAATTCATTATTTTGCAAAATAGAAATATTTTTATTAGTTTTTAAATTTTCTATATGCACTATTTGTTCATATGAAGCACCTTCTACAAAAATAGTGATACCCATATGGGTCACGTATCCCCATCCTTTTTTGATAGCATATGTTTTGGCAGGATATATACTCACTATTGCATTGCCCAACTGTTCCACAAATAATGAAAAATGCGAACATGGTCGAATAAGATATTTGCAGTGCATCATACTAAAAAAATCAGTTAACACATTGGCTGCATGTGAATTATTTTTTTTTCGATATATAAAAGTAACGCGCTTTTTATCAGGTGCCGATAATGTTTTATATAATTGTTTGGCAAGTGATTTGGGATGACTATCATCAGTAAATAGATACACGGTACATATGCCATCCAAATGATGCAATAATAATTGCAGTGATTGACTATAAAATTCAAGGGAAGGAAACTGTTGCGGTACCACCGTATGCATTTTTTTGTCATAGGCAAAACTTCCACCGCGCCGTATATGCATAGCAATAGAATGCGTAGTTGATGATATCTGCTGTATATTTGAATCTTTCTGTACTAAACTTATTGCTTGTTTGAATGTTTGCAGGAACTGTTGATTGCTCCAATCAACACCAGGATCTTGTTTAAATGTAGTAATATATAAGGTTGACTTTTGGTTATCTGTGTTAATTGGTGTATTTGGTTTTATATATACGAACTTGTTAAATTTTTTCCGTTCTTGCTCATTAAAATGCGGATACTGATAATGAATATGCAACTGCTCAGAGTAGGTAAAAGGCTGAAATAATAATGGTAATCCATAGGTATAATGAATCCAATAAGCCTGGCTACATGAAATGAGGTTATCACCAAATCGGCCACCATTTAACGTATATGTAACAGCATTATTGGCATTCAAGAAAAACATGTATACACAAAATAGTAGCAGCCATATAGGAATCAATATTCTTGTCATATTTTTTTCTTTCTATGTATTACTTAGATGCTACTAATAATACCAAGAGATGCCTATATCAGTATATATACAACAGCATCAATTGTTGCAATTCGTATTTAAGAGCTATTATAATAAAAATAATAAGTAATACTATTAAAAAGGAGATAACAATATGAGTAACAATACATGCTTTATTCGTATAGGAATGATCTATATTTTTGGTCTTTCTGTGCATCTAATATATGCTCAACCACCCGATATGCCTGTACAGGCATCGTCTTCTGTGCAAAAAAATACACCATCAACAAAAACTACTAAAATACCAGCTGCAGCTATTTCATCAACTGATATCAAAGCGCTTATTGAATTATATAATGATTTAGTACGTTTCCAAAAGGTATTTCCTGGCAAACCATATAGTGCGCGCGGTATTGGTGATATGTATACTGCATTAAAAGATTCACTAAAAAATGCGCAAAAAACTGGTTTAAATGATGTCTATCAAAACATATTGCTTGATACTGAACCGGTTATTTTTGAGAAAATATTTTCACCTGAAAATATTCAAATGCTTGCCTACCAACAAAATAAATTTGGCAATGGTAAACCATTTACCTTCAATGGTACGTTTGGATTTTCCAATAGGTCAGAAGAGCCTACACTCATTGAATATACACAACCAAATGGCAAAAAAATAGTAATAACACGATACTCATATTTTTATAGTATGCTTAATAATATAGACGCAGCTATAGAAAAAGGAATGAGAATATTTTATGCACCATTTAATGATCCTAATCTTACATTTGATGAGCGACCATTACAACGATGTCGAGAAAATTTTGCTATTTTGCAAAATAATGTAACGCAGGCATTGAATAATGCATCAACATTAACAGCAACACAAATTGGCCAAATGGCGCAAGATTACACTCAAAAAGGCAATATGGCCTTTTTGAATCTTATTAATAGTATTTCAGGTGTTTTTTATACCTATAAAGGTTTCAAATAATATACGATAACCACAAACTATTTGCGATTTTTAATATATAACGTACTATAGTTACTATCTAAATATTTTACTATAGTACGTTTTTTATATGATATTGTATTATATAACACCTTATTATATGCATACTATAGGTATGCGAAGCCTATTGGGATTTTTCAGTGCGTTGGCTTACATGCTTGTTTTTGGTCCTTCATGGATCAAGCTATCTGCTACCTTTTTGCGGTCAAAAGTAAGGCAAGACACCCCAACACATCATCAAAAAAAGAACAATACGCCTACTATGGGCGGTATATTAATTATAATGGTAATTCTTGGCAATATAGCCTTATGGGTTAATTGTGCAAACCCGTATATTGGTATTATAGTTTGGTGTTTATGTACTTTTGGTTTACTTGGCGCATGGGATGATTGGTGTAAAATACGCTACAAAAAAGGTATTAATGCCACCACCAAATTTATTGCACAATTGATTGCAGCTGCCAGTACTATTGGATTATGGTTTTATTATGTTTATCCTATTGATTCTATAGTTATTCCCTATACCTTTTGGTCATTGTCTATTGGTTCCTTTCTATTTTTTCTGTGGGCACTATTTGTACTTGTTGCCACCAGCAATGCGGTCAATATTACTGATGGCCTTGATGGGCTTGCTACTGGATCTTTGATTCCCACTTTTGCATGTGCATCAATATTAGCCTATATACTATCACCAATCTATATAGACACTGCATCGGCAGAATGTATGGTAGTTGGATCTATTTTTGTTGGCGCGTTGCTTGGTTTTTTATGGTACAATAAGCACCCGGCCAACATATTTATGGGTGATGTTGGCTCACTCAGTCTTGGAGCCACGCTGGCCTGCATGATGTTATTGATTCGGCATGAATTATTATTAAGTATTATAGGGTTAGTTTTTGTTGCAGAAACTGCATCAGTTATAGTGCAGGTTATATGGTACAAAGCATACGGCAAACGATTATTTAAAATGGCGCCTCTGCACCATCATTTTGAATTGATGGGCTGGCATGAAAAACAGATTACATTGGCATTTTCTTTGGTATCATGCGTGTTGTGTATAATGATTGTATTGATGTATTGTATATAACAAAAATAGTAATCGATAATTAAATTATTAATCTTGTTTCCACACCTTTTCTTCTTGCTTGATTTTTCGTAATGTATCTTCCAGAAACCGTTTTCTTTTCCATAATGGTAAAGATAGATCATCTGCTCTTATATGATTTTTTCTAAGCAGTTTATATTCTTCTTCAGTTTTTTTAAATAATTGGTCTAAATTTTTACAAATTTGACTATCTTGGATATCACAACTATTTTTTAGCCAATCTCCTTCCGCAATATCAAATAAAAATTTCTCATTAGCAAATTTAGCGCGTATTGATGCCTCTTGAGTTATTGTTAATGTTTTTATTGCTTCATTTAATATTTTTTCTTCTCTTTTTGCCTGTTCTTTTTGTTTGCGTAATAAAGCGAAATATTCAGATGAACCATATGGTATAGGCTTTTGTTTTTCTATTGGGCATGATATAGCTGTTTGATCAATATATTTATGTATAATCTCGTTCCATACATCACTGAATTTTCTATAAATTTGAAAAGGATTTTTTCCCCATTGAAAGCTGTTCTTTAGATCTTCTGAAGTAGGAAGGCGCCAAACACTTGTGCTATGTTCAGTAGCTGGTTCGAAAACCATGGGAACTAAAACATTTTTCATATCTTGTACAACATCTTGAGGGAATATTTGTTTATCAGTTGGAGTTGTATACAATGCTTTAATATTTGGTTTATTGAAAGATGAAGAAATCCAATTACGCTGTGACTTTGGCTTTATATTTTTAATAGCATCTAATCCGTAAAAGCGATAAGGCAATTGTGTTGGATTTTTTTTTGCTACAGGAGAACCATAAAAACGATATATCCATGATCCAACTTTATCACATTTTGGTTCACTTGCATATACTGAGCCTATTAATAGAAAACATAATAATAACGTATATTTGTATGCATTAAACATACTATATCCTAATATCCTTTTATATACCTAACACAGGTATTTATTTTCAATTATAAATATAGCACGAAAGAGGTAGCGAATGTCAAGTAAATTTTTATATCAGACTTTATTACATGAGAAGTTTTTTAAATTAGTATGAAACTATTGATTTAATCGATATTAATAAAGAATTCGCCTGTGCTTATTGAGTAACGAACACTAAGGTCATTGTATTGATGTACTATGTATAATTACAAAAATAGTAATCAACAATCAGATTATTAAGCTTTATCAAAGCAGGCAATCTTTTTATCAATCTCTTGAAATAATGGAATAAGGCTTGCGCCATCAATGTTAGTGAACAAAATATAGTCCTTATATGACTCAGCAAACTTATGATAATCTAAAAACATAGCATCAAGATGTTTTAAATACCATGTTACTTTATCACCTTCGCGATCATAAAGGCGCTTTGTGATTATATCACGCGGGACATCCAATCGTATAACAATGAGATTTATTGTGTGCTTTTTGCAAAAGAAGAAAAGTTGCGTATATTTTCTATCAATTGATGCATCTAAGATAAATCGCTTATTTGGCATTTTGAAGTGTGCAAAAAAATATAGTAAATATTGTTGTAGAGCATAATCATGCTCCTTTATCGTAGTTGCACCCATTTCATCAAAAAGAGGCCTAAGTTCATCAGTACTGATTCGTACTGCGCAATAGACATCCTCTAATTTTTTAGCTATAAAGCTTTTTCCCATTCCAGGAGTTCCCGAAAAGGTTATTATTAACGGTTGCTGAATTACATCAACATTTTTTAATCCTGCACAATGTCGTGTGAAGATTCTATTGAGCTCATCTTGCGTGAATTCTCGGCAAATAATCCAAGTATTTGCAAAAAACACGATGGCAACTGCTGATAAAACTTTTTTGTATTCTTTGTATTCCCCATTGATCATTTTCTGTTCCTCTTATATTATGCTTATTGAGCAGTCAATGCTATTTGAATGGTGTCTTTTATAGTACTGAGCTTTTCTATACGTTTAATAAAAATGCGTGTTTCCTCAGAAGTATTATCAGCTTTTTGTAATTCTTCTTTGTACACCGCAATATGAGGCTCAACGCATTTGTTTAAATACGTTTGCAATATATCTATATATTCTTGCTTTTCATGTGCTGGCAATGGTTGTTTACTCATATCAAGCGCATTGCGGTAGGTACTATACATAAGCTCGCATCCAATATTCATTTTTCGTACTGGATTATTATTGCGCAAATCAGCGCGCAGTGCAGCAACCCCTTGCCTACTTAATTCTGTAATGGTGTCTTGGGGAATAGCATTTATAATATCCATAGCCATACTGCTGATATAGATACAAAAGATTAGTGAAGTTGTTATAGCGTATTTCTTTTTGACCAAGCCATGCCAATACCACTGAGCAATAGTGCAAAGAATAACCATAAGGTAATACTACCCCCGCGTATTAAATATAATCCGCATATACAAGAGAGCATACAACAATTTATTAATGCACATATAGAGATTATGCGCGGCAACAGAATTGCGCCTCGTTTTATGGCAAACCAAAGTGCACAGGCACTTATAGTATAGGCAAGTACAATACCAAATGAAGTAATTTGCTGCAAAGGTACCTGAGCCCCGCGGCTACATAGTATATACATAAGGCATAAAAGCCCTTCAGCAAGTACACATGCTATAGGAATATTTTGTCCATTTAATTGAGTAAAAATGGCAGCATGCCATACGTAGTTATGTTGGGCCAAAATATATAAGTTCCATAAATTACTATATAAAATGCCATATGCTGCACCAAGTACAGACATTGCAATAGCGCAATAAAAAAGCGTTTGCAGATAGCCCGACCACCATGGCGATATCATGTATGCCAATGCTGCAAATACTTCAAAAAAATGTTTCATAGTAATAAGTTGTGGCCCTAATATTGCATAGGCTGCCCATTGATACAGACTATTTAGAAATACAATAACGGTATAGGCATATAAGATGACGCGCGGTGCATTAACATCGGCCCGTTCTATTTTGCTGCTGAGTGAACATGCTGCCTCAAATCCTACAATGGCATATAATACCAATGGCAAAGTAGATGGTATACCTTCCCAGATCAGATTAGTAGTAGCGTATGTAGGGTTGAGCCAATATACTACTGCACTAATCATAGCCAAAACTGGAATGAGCTTTGCGCCAAAAAAGAAATATTGAATACAGGTACCTATGCGTACATTCAATGTATTGAGCATACAAAAAAAGATAATAAGTAGTATATCAAGTAGAAGACTCGGTATGCCAGCAAGGCTAGGAATAATGGTCTGAAAAAGGAGAGTAGCGGTATGAATCATCAAAGTAGATGAAGCTAATTTGCCAATAAAATAAGTCCAAGCACTGATAAAACCTACAAAAGGATGAATCTCCTGCGCGCCATAACTATAAAAACCGCCATAGGGGTGAATAGCTACCAACTTGGACATGCCAAGCACCAATGGCAACATTAATATACCTATAAGTAAATATGCTACAAAGCCGAGGGATCCGGCCCTACCTGCAAGTTCAGTGGTATTTAAAAATAGGCCAGCACCCAACATAATATTGAGGGTAATAAAAATAGCAGAAACAAACGGTATAGACTGTGATTGTGTCATAAAAGCTCTTTTTCATTCGAATATTAATAATATATTAGTGTATCGACAGAGCTGGCTGTTTTCAAATAATCATGTATATACACTTCAATATATATGTACTAATATTATTAATCATATGATTTGATAAAAAGAAAAATTCCTTTACAATAATAGATATTGATAATTTCTATAATAACAGAGTATTTAATACTAATAGAACTAGAGGTTTTGCTTATGATACGTTATATAAAAATAGCATCATTTATATGTATATTCGTATTAAATGTATTAATTGGAAATGTACGATGCGGTGTTTTTTCTTCATTAAAGAAAAAAACAAATAGTATGTGGGGAAAAAAGTATGTTATATTTCCAAAAAAATCATCAGATCCTATAAAGCGTATTTCATTATCTGAAGATGGCACAATATACTCAGTTGAAAAACAATTTAGTAATGGAGCATCCATAACGTATAGAAAGAGCGGAATAGAAACAAATTCTTTTCGAGAAGATGATCAAAGTGATTATTCGTGTGATTATATAAGAAATTTTGTCCTCAGCAATATCCCTAATTATTATAACTCTATATATGGAAATTTAAAAGATTGGCATTTGCTATTTGCCGGTGATTATATTACCAACAAATCTCTTGAAGACCAGAAAAAGATTTTTTCGCAAACAGCTTCAAAGTTATTTTTAGCAAAATTACCTAAAAAAGTATAATACTAAGTCTTATTCAGATTAAATAAGGATATTTTGTAAGATTAATAATAGAAATATGAGAGTATTACTGGTATATTTCTATATATACTTACTTTTTGACTTATATGGATATGATAATGCAATACCTAAAAAAAATAGTTACATTTTTATATATCAGTATAGGGTGTATAAATATTTCTTTATATGCTTCTTTTGATTTAGCACTATATCATCTCATGGAGAAAAAAAATTATGAAGCTATGCAGGTTTTGCATAGAAAAAAAGAATGGGAACAGGTCTCATATAATCTTCCCTCACCTTCTTGGCTAAATCAGCAACAGTCATTACCCAGATCAGGATATCCGCAAATACCAGCAAATAGACGACAGCAAACAAAGCAGGATGACAAAAAAGAATATATACTTAGATTTGAATTACATAAAAAATATTGTGACTCTAATAAAACTTATTCTTTTGAGTTGCTATGGGATACAGATATGAACTTTGATGACCTAATGGATCAAGTAACAGATAAAATAAAGCGTAATGTTGAAGAATCACATAGGGCTAATATGTGCTTTCAGTATGAAAGTAAAACATTAACTGCTGATGCCAATAGTTATAAAGAATTTATTGCTTTGTTTAGCAAATGTGCTGAACAAAAGGGCCGTATACGTATTATTATTGGTTGAACATGTATACATTATTTATATATAAAATACACTCAAAAGTTGTATCTTCTTGATATACTATAGTATTATACTCGAAAATAAATAGTTCTATAGGATTTTATGTCTCATATTGTTGCTATACAAAGTACTTATCAAACGGTCCAGCTGGGTTTATTTGATGGCACGCAATGCCTTGGTGAATCAATATTAGACAAAAAAGAATCAAGTGCACAATTAATGCCATCACTTGCCGCTTTATGTACTGCACATCAATGGGATATCAACAGAATTGCCTATTTGGTAACTAATCAAGGACCTGGGCCTTTTACTACATTGCGCACGGTGATTGCATCAGTCAATGGTCTTGGTTTTGCTACTGGTATACCAATCATTGGCATTAATGCACTGGAAGCATTGATAATTGAGTTTGACCCTGATAATACGTTGACCACACTTGCATTGCTGAATGCGTTTGGTGGCGAACTTTATTATGGATTGCGCTATGCCGGTGAGACTGATATTATTACTGGTGTTGACCTTCTTGTTAATATTTATGGCAAGATTCAAGCTACTACGTTGCAGGTAATTGGTGCAGCAGCTGCATCATCAGCTTCACTATTGCATGATATGTATAAAGATACGGTTACTATCCATACAGAATTGCATCATGCATCACTCAAAACACTCATTACTATAGCCCTCAAGCAAATACATGCTGGATATGCAGGCACATCACAAGTGATGCCTTATTATTTAAAAAATAGCATGTAATATTATATTTTTTGTCTGTATTCGGCCCAGGTTTGAGTTATTGCACGTATCCAGGCAAATGGATTGAGAATATTGAAAAATGTAATACAATTAATATGCTGAAACACTGGATTATATTGACTTAGTGCAAATCTATTAGGGCCCAATAAATTATCCCAAAAGCCTTGTATATGTTCTAAATATGGGCCTTCTTTGTTATTAACATTTTCATACTTTATTACTTCTTGTACAATAATACGATTACCTCCAGCATTTTTTATAGGTATAGTTTGTTTTAGTTCTCCATTTGCATATCGTTTGAATTGTTGCTGAAGAAGGCCAGTAAAGTTATTTTTGGGTTTCAAAGATTCATATGTGCCTGGTTTGTATGCTGCTTCTAAAATATCCATACCATCAGCTCCATATACCGCAATATCTCGCACATGCCAATCATCATCGCATGATGATACATTGACCGTCGGTATATTTTTTTGTTCTATATGATTATATACATCTATACTCATTTGCATATCACCTGGTTTTCTCATTGGATAAGTAACAAGAGCTATAAGTGAGCTATTAACTATTGGGCTATAATATTTATAGGATTTATTAATAATATTAGTAATAGCCTGTATGTCTGGTTGTTCATGCCTAATCTGGCTCTTTATTTCAGCAATTTTTGTATGTCCATCAAATATAGTATTTGTTGTGATATGTCCACGAGCTTTTTTGATCCATCCATATATACCGCGCTGGTGAACTTGTACATGCCCTACAGGGTTTATAGTAACCTCACGGTTACCTGGCAACCAGCCGCACGATTTCTGATGCACATCAAGTACTTTGTCAATAAAATAGCCAACAAGATCTATCAGATGTGTTTTTTGTTCAGTTTTACGTTCATAATTTCCGAGTATGTGCGATGCTGCAATATATTTAATGATTTGTTCTTTATCAGTACGTCCTTTTAATGTTGAAAAAAACATATCCAATGTTTGTTTATCTGCATCAAATGGATTAGCTTGTTTCTTTTGGAAATAATCAAGCAATAAGCCAACGGAGTCTTTAATCTTATCTGGTACATTTAAATTCCATTGGGCTTCTTTTGCTGCATTATTCTGATATTGTGTATATAACGGATTTGATTTTGTTTTAGTTGTCAGCGTAGGATTGACACTCAATATTTTATTATGTAATTGCGGAAAGTTATATAATAATGTTGTGGAATATTCTTTGCTTTTGTCATTGATTTTGAAATATGGCTTAACTTGTTCTTGTATTGTCGCGTTATTTCCTAAATAAAATCCTAATATTAGGGCCTTTTGAGAATTGTAGCCATGTATATATTGCTTATCAAAAGAGCTAAACAAATGAAATGAATAATCAAGATTAGGATCAAAATAAGTATCCAGATTTACGTTAGTTGTATAACTTGGTCCGGCAAGAAAATGTATTTTTAATGTTCGTTGGTTGTTTTTTATATTTCTCTCTAATGTAAGTGATCCTTCATCATTTCGGATGTGTTTTATACATTCCCTCTTCATCATGCCGCATAGGGGAATGGCATATAATAATACCACCAGTATATAGCTATATTGTTTCATAATCTTGATCCCTGCAAATAAAATCATTCATTATAGAATTAGAAATATAATCATAATTATACTATGGTTTTGATATATGACTAAAAAAAATTTTCTTACTCTATGTACATGCATTAATGGCGTATTTATTGCTACACAAATATATAAACATACGCAATTTGTGCATTATATGTACCAAAAGCAGCAAGAGGAAGAATCTATACATACCTGTGAAGAAACTGTTAATAAGCTCAAACAACAATTGTATGCTTTGCAAGATCGTGCAACTATTAAAGAATTTGCACAGAAAGAACTTGGTATGCGCACTATTGCATTGCATCAAGTAAAACGTTTAGACCTATGAATAAAACAGTATCACACATACGTATTGCAGTGCTTTTTTTGGGTTTTTTTTTGGTATATAGCATTATTATTATGATGCTGGTATGGACGCAAATTATTAATCATACTTTTTATCAATCTCTGGGCAGAAAACAATACAGTATCACTATTACACAATTGCCACCGCGTGCTGCTATTTTTGATCGGAATGGTAAATATCTTGCTTTAAATACAGAAAGTACTGCTGCGTTTATAGTGCCGCATGATATTGAAAATCGTCCTTTATTGGATTCAATATTGCAAACACATTTTCCTGAGGCATATACACGTCTTTTGACATGCAAAGACAAAAAATTTATGTACATCAAACGCAAACTTTCTCCTGAACAGATAGCTATTATTAAGCAAAGCGGATCACCAGATATACATCTTTTGCAGGAGCCATGTAGATATTATCCATTGTCTGCTGCAAGTTGTATAATTGGTATTACTGATAGTGATAATCAGGGTTTGCTTGGTATAGAAAAATATTATAATGATCGTCTTGCAGGCACACCGACTACTGCAACCTTGCAAAAGGATGCGCGATCGGGTTTATTTTATTTTGCCAAAGATACCCAAATATCAGGAACTGATGGGAGTGATATATATCTTACTATCGATAGTAATTTGCAGTTTTTGACTCATCAGGCATTACAGGAATGTGTGACCAAATTTGGTGCAAAAGAAGGCATTGCACTTATTATGGATCCGGATAATGGCCATATTCTTGCTATGGCAAATGTTCCTTCATTTGATCCGGCTAATACCAAACAGTTAGATTTAGACAGTACAAAGATACGTGCCATTACTCAGCACTATGAACTTGGTTCTGTATTTAAAGTATTTGCAGCACTTGCTGCGCTTGAACAAAAAGTAGTTACTATAGATGAAGAAATTGATTGCAAAAATAATACTACTGCCTATATAGATGGTCGACGCATCAATACAGTACATGCACATGGTATTATTCCATTCAAGGATGTAGTGGCACTATCAAACAATATTGGTATAGCAATAGTTGCCAAGCGGCTAGGCGAAAACTTGTTTGACCATTATCAGCGGTTGGGATTTGGCAAGAAAACCGGTATTGATATTCCTGGTGAAAGTCCTGGTTTTTTGAATTCACCATACAATTGGTCTAAACAATCGGTGATTTCTTTGTCTTATGGATATGAAGTATGTGCTACAATTTTGCAACTTGGTTGTGCATTTTGCTTAATTGCTCGCGATGGTATACCAGTAAAACCGGTGCTTATATATTCTGATTCTGAGGCTGCAACATTAGATGCTAAACCATATTATAGTCAGGAAACAATCACGATAATTAAAGATATACTGTACCGCACTACGCAATATGGTACGGCACAACGTGCAGCTATTAAAGGATATAAAGTAATGACTAAAACTGGTACTGCAAATATGCTCATAGAAGGAGTATATGACTCTCAAAAAAATAGATATACCTGCGCAGGCATACTAGAAAAAGGAACATATAAACGTGTTATTGTTACCTTTATCCAAGAAGCGGATCGGCCTAATCTTTTTGCATCTACTGTAGCTGTGCCATTACATGAAACTATTGCGCAACGAATGCTTATTGCCGAACGTATTGTATAACATTTTTTTCAGCAATTACATGATAACGCATACTATATGCATTAATGTATTATTATATTTTTTAAAAAAAAGCTTTCATAAAAAAATAATATCTTTATACTACTTTAGGTATGTATTTATCTATTATAGATGTAATAAAAAAATAGCAAGGGATCTTATGTATATACTATATGGTTTACTTATATTGAGCAGTATTTCTTTATATAGCATGTTTGATGAATCTGATATTAATACGAGATTAAGCAATGCAAATGAATGTGTGGAAAGATATAGCAGCCAAATACCGAATTTTTCACCACAAATGGTTGCAAATAATCACACTATCGCTATTTTGGCTTTGCCACCGCTACCTAATGAAAAAAGATTGTATAACCCACAATTGCATCTTATTAAACGTATTGAAAAAAATATATATTCCTTGCAGCATACTAATAATACAGTCTTTGGCAGACGCGGTATTGCACTTGATGATAACCGAATATACGTCAGTACTGAAAATAATCATATAGCGGTGCTTCATATGCATTCATATGCGCAAAGGGCTTTGATACCTCTTATTCCTGGCTGTGGTAATATTAGTGGACTTTCAAAAAATAAAAATAATGATACAAAAATCGCTGCAAGTGTTTCTGCTTGGGATCCAAAGCAATTTCGTGAATATTCATATATAATGGATATAGATTTGACTACTCCGACAACCAATACAAAAATATATAATCCGTATTGTGTTGCTCATATTACGAATGATCCTACAGAACAGTGTATAGCTTCACAATCATGGAAAAATATATGCACAATTGCTGATAGACGTACCGGAAAAATTGAAATGGCTTGGCATGATGCCAAGGCTGAACGTGATTTATTTCCTGATTCTATTACGTATGATCCATCAGGAACAATTATCTTATCTGCCCGACATACCAAAAATAAGGATACAGGGTATTTTTCAATTTTTGATATAAGAAATAAAAAGACATCTACCTATTTTGAAAAATCAATTATGGCACCCTTTTTTATAAATAATACGCTTATGAGTGTAGCAAACAAAAAAGATAACAGTTTCCAGATATTGAAAACTACTCAAAATAGTTTAGAAGGTGTTGGTATTATTAAACCTTTCACTGCAATAGAATGGGATCAAACCGTATTCAATAGCAATAAATCAGAATTAATAGGAAAAGTTAAAAATAATCCGTGTGCACTTGTTACGTGTACATTTTGACGCCATTTTTGTTACACGACATGCAGTGACGCAAATAGTACATATAAAAAGATACAAGAACAAAAAATAGCTACACCTTGTATTACCAAGCAAGCTTTCCTAGAATAAAGAGGGATATTCTCTCAAAAAAAGGAAGCACGCAGATGAAGTATGTGGTTTTGCTTTGTAGCTTATGTGTATGTATTTCATCGCATATCATAGCGAAATTTAATGATACTAAATGTCAGGCTATATATAATCCATTTCCTTGTTTTAATTGTGATAATGTATATAGCCGGACTTTTATGTTCATCAGACCGGTATATGAACATGTAGCAATGCGCAACTATCTCTGGAATACTATTATTTTATCAAAAAATGGTACCGCATGCAGTGCTGCTCAAGTAATTGGTATGTATCAGCATTCCCGCCAATCACAAGATGATCCTACAAAATTTGCCAAATATTTTTTGATGAAAAACAAAAGTATGTTACTCGTATCTGGTGATAGTAATACGCAGGATGAGTTTAGCCGTGATATTCGCGCTGAATGGTTGGGACTACCAAGTAACTTCCGTGGATTTATGAGTTTGTGTCCCGAGCAATCACAGGCAGGCGTATTACTGGAATATAATCAGGATTTAAGTAAATTTTGTGATATTTCCTGTTTTAGTAATTCCCATATTTCTATCGTAGTACCATATATACATGCTGAACATAATCTTCATTTAAGCCAAGAATTTGTGCAAAATCCGGGCACCAATCCTAGTGCCCCGCGTGATATTATTGAAGCATTTAGGCAACCCAATTGGCATAATGCAAAAATAGCAGGCAAGACTACGCGTTCACAGGTCCCTGAAGTTCGGTTTCAGTTTTGGCGTACGTATATGGATGAAGATGATACCCAATTTGCCTATTACTCAAGCTTTATTATTCCCACCAATACTAAACCTAACCCTAATTATTTATTTAATGCTACTACTGGCAATGGCGGCCATGCGGCTATTAATGCTGGAGTGGTTATACAAGTACCGGTGACTGAGGTAGATCCCTTGTGTGGTAGAATGATTTGGTTTTCCTATTTGGATGCCAGTTATCGGTTTCATAATCATCAATGGCGTACCTATGACCTAAAAGGCAAACCATTTAGCCGTTATTTACTTTTTGCGGGTGAAAATAATCCTCATGATATTAATGTGCCTGGGGTCAATGTATTGACGCTTCATTCAAAAGTACGGGCCTATGGCCTTATTGATTTTGTGACTGGTGTGCGATGGCAAATGCCGTGGGGGAGTATAGAATGTAGTTATAATATGTGGGCACATAGTAGGGAACATGTAAAACCAGATTGTGAATGTGGGCGCCCATTTAATAAAGGAATACAAGGCGATTTTACGCCAGGAGCTTTACCACAAAGCGCAAGCCAGAGTACTATTGCCACGCTGGCAGCTAATGACTCAAATTTTGTGACTGTTAAACTAAGCGATCTTAATATTCATTCGGCTGCAACCCCAGGAGCGCTCACTAATTCATTCAATGCAGCTGCTGGCCTACAACATACTTTTGGTTCAGTTACCGTATGTGGCGGTCTGGGAGGTTTTGTGGAGTGGTCTAGCCATAATTCGCCCCTTGATTCTTGGGGGATTTGGGCCAAATGTACCGCTACATTTTAAACAAAATTTGTATAATTTTATTAAAACTTTACTTTGCTATTATTACATGGTATGTTGATTTTGTTGGTGAATGCATTCCTCAATATAGTATTGTTTATTTTATTGTCCTTTTTTGTATGTGTATTTCATGAAGATTTATGTTGGCAATCTCGCTTATGCTGTAACTGACGATCAATTACGTTCTCTTTTCGAAGAGTTCGGTGAGGTCTCATCAGCACGTGTTATTATGGATAAAATTACTGGTAAAGCAAAAGGCTTTGGTTTTGTAGAAATCTTTTCAGATGATGCTGCACGCAAAGCAATTGAACGCTTGAATGGCTCTCAATTTGAAGGTCGTACTCTTGTAGTGAACGAAGCTCGTCCACGCGAAGATCGTCCGATGCCTTCATCTCGTATGCCACGCCGTAATATGAATAACCGCTATTAATTGATTTTAATAGTTCCATATTAAATAATAAAAAGAAAAACCCTAGAAATTTCTAGGGTTTTTCTTTTATTTACAGAAATACCTATATAAAAGCAAAAAAAAATTTATTTAAAATTCTTCTTTTCCCCGCAAATCTTTGTTTTCCTGCAAATTTTTTGAAATTTCAAGACATTGTTCTTTGGTAAGTTTCTGTGTTTTACGAGTTTTGGTACAAGTAAACGTCATTTCTTTAATATCATAAGGAGAAGGACCATAACTACAGTCAAAATGTCCATTCTTAACGGGTATTCTCCCAAGCATTCCGGATCCTTCTAAAGAGGGAAAGTCATGTAGCATAGCGCTATATTTATTTTTTATATTATTGATATCCATACTATCGTCTTGTTCTTTTTTAATACAATAGGATTCTGGAATGTTAATTTTTGTATGCTTGCTTGATACTTTATTCTCCAATTCATCTCGTCTAAAATGTTGGTTGAAATATCGAATTTGATCATCCCTTGCATTTAACCATTGTTTATTTTTTTCATTGTATATTTGAATGTACTTTATGTCATACAAATTTGTGTCTAAATAACGAAGAGAAACATCGAAAGTAACATTAAATATATATGGTTCTGCATATAGTTGCATATGACCACCAGATTCTTTTAAATTCTCTAATAAAATTTGCCCAGTATCTTGATTTTTACACTTCTGTATATAGTCATCTTGTATATCTAGCACAGATTTAATTAGGTCATCATTTAATTCTATCGGCTTTATAATTTTTTTCATTCTTTCTCCTTCAAATCTAGCTTCATCCTCTTTTCTTATTCTATCATACGATGTTTTAAATGGTTTATTATATTGTTCATAGTACCATCCTACTAATTTTCTTGGTAACACAGGACGTACAATCCTTATTATTTTATTAATTGTAGAGTTCTTTATATCAGATAAATAACGTTCTTCTTTATCTGCAGCATTTTTATCTGCAGCACTTTTTGTCTCATAAATCCATGTTTTATGCCATGATTGAGAAAGTGATTTTAATAGTTCTTGATCCAAAATATCAATACTTTTATTCTTATTATCTAGCTTGTGTATTTCAATCAAAGTTATATGGAATGGATCATCCTTAATATTTACAGAAAATTGCAAACCCAAGTTGGCATTCGTAATGGTCGATCTGTACATGCCACAGTCTTTTAAATGATTTTCTATGTCGAACATATTCTCTTTTATTTTACAGTAATTAATATACTCTGCTTTACATTTTTCAAGTGTTTCTTTGTCAATTTGAGGAATATTGTGTTCTTTTTTAATTTCTTTTGGTTTGCAATCATCATGCTCGAAGGTCTTATTTTGTATTTTTTCCTGCATTTCATCATTTAATGATTTAAATGTTGTAACATCTTTTTGACGTAACATTGCCATTTCCAATTCAAACATTGTTGAAAAATCGCTAGCCGAAAGCTTTGCTTTCTCTTCTATAGATAATTTTAGCCATTGATCCATAGTCATTGGTAGTGCTTTTTTATAATATCGCAAACCAAATAATCCAAGAATTGCGGCTGCAGTTATTCCTCCGCCGATACATAGTACTTCTTTTTGTGTTGGTTTATAAGTGGTCGCTGCTTTAAATAAAGAATTGAATGTCCATGATGATGTTGGCTTTTGTATTGGTTGATCACTAGCATACATACTATTATTGGCCAATATTAATATAAACAACAAACTTTTAATATATTTGTATAGCATAAAACCTCCTTATTTTGTGCTAAAATTTAATATTTTCTACAATCTTTTTGAGTTCAGGATCTGGTGTAGTCCAGCTTTTGCCATCTTTTATCATAGTAAAACCATCGCCTTGTGTAATTTCCCGCCTGCGCGTATAGGTACCTTCAGATGTTTCTAATGTTTGTGTGATATTATTAATGCGCGTTGTTCCACGAATGGGATTGTTTATTTCTTGTTTCTGCGTAGTATTATCTAGATGTTGATTCATACCTTGCTTTTCTTCGTTCCATATCTTTTTCTGCGCATCTATATACACCTTCATCGATGTTTCAAATTCTTCATGTTGTGTAAAGGTTTCATCTTGCTCTTCTCTGAGTTTTTTGATTTTTTTAAATACTTCTGTTTTTGTATTGTTAGTAAAAAAATATTCTTTAATCCAATATGCTATTCCACATAATCCCAGCATAGTAATTGAACCACCAATAAACATTACTTCTTTTTGCGTTGGTTTATAGGTGGTTGCTGCTTTAAATAAAGAATTGAATGTCCATGATGATGTTGATTTTTGTATTGGCTGATCGCCTGCATACATCATGCTATTGCATACGACTGAAATGAATAATAAACCCTGTATATATCTATGTGACATAAAACCTCATTTAACCCTGATTGTTTAATGCATGTATAAAGTTTTCGCTTCTTTTATCTTCTTTTGAATTAGTTACATTAAGATCTATTGCATTTAATGCTTTTATAATAAAATGATCGTTTGTAACTTTTATTGTGCGAGGTACAAATTTATTTTTGTCTTCATCTATATCATAAGTAGTAAAGGCAAAAGATATAATTTTACCCTTTTGCGCAGTTATAGCGCAATGGTCAGATTCTTCCGGTCCAAAAGTAGAATCAATTTTCTCTGGCAACTCGCCTTTCAATTTTGTTGAGCTCAGGCTTCTATCAGTTGATGATATATGAATTATTTCTTTTGTATGTTCTTTCAAAAAATCAGTCAGTTGTTTTATATCATCTGGAGAAATAAATTCATTCTGTATTTGATCCTTGTTGTTGATTGTGATTTCTTGATTTTCTATTAATATTCTTTGGACTTCTTTAATTGGCATATTATTTGGTTGAGTTGGATTAGATTTTGTTGAATCTTTATCAGCTGGTTGTAAATCAACCGACCTATAATAATGGGTTGGATAGGCTTTATTGTCAGTATATGTAGTATATTTTTTTTCTTGACCAAACTTATTTTTTGTATTGCTTGGATAAAAATATTTTTTAACCCAATATCCTATTCCGCATAATCCCAACGTAGTAATTGCACCACCAATAAACATTACTTCTTTTTGCGTTGGTTTATAGGTGGTTGCTGCTTTAAATAAAGAATTGAATGTCCATGATGATGTTGATTTTTGTATTGGCTGATTGTCTGCATATATCATGCTATTGCATAGTACTGAAATGAATAATAAATTTTGTATATATCTATATGACATAAAACCTCCTTATTTGTATATATACAATCAGTATAACAGATGCTATAAAAATTACAATAAGAATTATTGCTTGTCCAAGTCGCGATTTATTGGTATTACCTGACTTGTTGTTTGGCTTCTAGGTTGTTTTTTTAGCATGAATATAGGGCCTTTGCTTACTATAGATGCACATGCTTTATTAGTTTTAAGTTCAGATCCAGCATCAATTAACCTTATTTTATTAGGTGATTCATATTCTTGTTTTTGTTTACGTGAAAATTGCGCCCATATTTTATATTGCAAAGTTTTAATATTATCTAAATCTATGTCTTCGATTTGTATAGAATATATATGGCCATCATTACTATCTTGCACCTGAAAATTATTTGTTTTAGGTAAAATTACATTATCTTTTTTTGTGCGCAAATTACCGGAGGATGGTATACCACCACATGATAGACTTCTTTTTCGTTTAGAAGGCTTTGCTACCATCACAACTAGTTCTTGTGTATCTATACATTCACATGAACTAAGCGGCTTTCCCTTCTGAATTAAAACTATATTATTAGATGAAATAAATTTATTCTTTTGTTCATCTGGTAATCGCTCAAATATTTTATCTTTCAAAGTTTCAATAGTATCCTTATTATTGATTGGTATATGACATGTGCCTCTTGTATACCAATTTGTAATTTGAATAGTTAGTTTTTTGTTATGAACATTGTTCATAGATTGTATAACTTCTTCCGTTATACGTTGTATTTCTGGATCGGGATTAGTAAATACTTTACTTGTGCTTTGTATTTGCATAGTATCGTCGCTTGATGTAACTATAGTACTCTTCGCGCGCACAACAGAATATGTACCATCTGGGGTTTCAATACTCTGCATATTACTTTGTCCATTGTTCACGGTATTGCCCAAAGACAACGTGTTTAATGAAAAATTATTTTTACTCATGTCCGGATTATGATTTGCATTGACTAATGTTTTATCATGAGCATTATTTTCTTGAAATACTACATCTATACGAAAACTAGCATCTTTTAACCGTTGGTTTACTTCTCTATCGTCATTAAGTTTATGTCCACTGCACATTATTGTTATATTGTCTGGTGATGTGTATTGCTGTTTTATTGTATCTGACATTTGATTAAATATTTCTTGTTTTAAATTTTGAACATTATTATTTGAATTCTTCGTCACATTAATATGCTTTGTCTGGCCATCATTTATAAAATGAACTGATAGCATTCCTTCATTGAGTGGTATATTGTTACTTTCTGAAAGTTTTGGTGCAGATGGTATAATAGTAGGTATATTATTGCCCTTAGTTAGTGCATTATTATTTTTTGTATTATTTGGATAAAAATATCTTTTCAGCAAATAGCCTACACCACATAATCCCAAAAAGCTTCCACCTATATATGCCATTTCTTTTTGTGTTGGCATGCGCAAATAGGTTCGAGTTGTTGCTGCTTTAAATAAAGAATTAAATGTCCATGATGATGTTGGCCTTTGTATTGGCTGATCACTAGCATACATCATGCTATTGCATACTACTGAAATGAATAATAAAGCTTGTATATATCTATATGACATAAAATCTCCTGTTTAGACCTCTTTATAAAGCATATCAGATATAATAAAAATTGCAATAAGAAAATATTACAATTGAGGATTAATATAGTGATTTATCGATTCAACCGTAGTTTGATCTATATATTGCTGATCTGAAGGGTCTGTTGCTGAGTTATATTTTACTATAGTATTAATCTTTCTATTGCTATTGATATAAAAACGATATTTTGGAAATGCGTCAAGAGGCGCTTGAATAATACCTTCTCCCACTGATGCAATTTCAGCCAGATGTTTTTGCCAAAGTTTTTTATCGACTATTGCTTGTTGGTAATAGTTTGCAATCTGTTGTGCTTCTGAATCAGTTATGCTGTTGTCAACTTTTTTTTCAGACAGTGTCGATGGTAATTTGTTAACCTGCAATAACTGTAAAAATTCATTTTTCATGGTTGATACTGTGCCACGCTCAAGAGCATTTAATGCCCATATTATATAGCTGTTATTTTCCTTAGTTAATTGCCAACATTTAATAGGGTTATTGGATTCATACATAGTACATTCCAGAGAAGCAACTTGGTTTCCTTTAGTAGTAAGTCTGTAATGAACAGGGTTTACGTCTTTACTTTTTCCTGTTAAAGTCGATGTCGATAAAGTACCATTTTTTATTTTCTTGCCCTTATCAATAGCAATACATTTTAATGTAAAATCACTGAATATGTTTTGTTGTTGCATATATTCAATAAGTTCAAGTTCATGGTCAGTAATTTTTGGTCTTGAAGCGAGTAAGCTATGTTGATTATACTTTTTCCAAGCATATCGAGCCAGCAATAATGTACCTAGACTTAATCCAATACCACCAAGTTCTTTATAGGTAGGTTTGCGCCAGGATGATGGCTGCAATACATACATGAAACGATATAGTGATTGATGCATTATCGTATTAATTGATGGCCAACCATGAGCATTCAAACATACTAGTATACATACTATAGATACTATAGTACGATTCAACAACATTTTTGTTTCCTATGTGTTAGCATCGCTATTAATTAATTGGATGTGCTAAGCCTTTAGCAATTCTATCAAGGTCTTCTTGTTGTGGCAAAGAAGATGCAAAAGAATTTTTGGTCTGCGCTCTTCTATTTTTTAGATTTTTCAGCATAAAATGATACTATTTTCCCTGAGGGTATACAAAATTCTTTATTTAATTCTTGCAGTAACTCAGTATGAGTATTTTTGGTGTATGTAGCTTTTTTACCATTCTTTTGTATAGTAAAGCTAGTAATAGTACTTTCAGCATAGGTAAATTGCAGCGATGTACCTTGCGGTGAAGTAACTTCTATTGTCTCATATGGTTTAGCTTGGGATAATGCATTTGCATGTTTTTGTTTTATACATTGAGCAAAACTTTGGGCTTGCATAGTACGAAAATCTATATTTTCATGTAATTGTCGCCGTACAAGATGATTCATTAATGCAAGACTACTTTTACCTAGTTTTTCATTTTTATGAAATTTAGGATCTTTAATCAGAGGGTCTTTTATTACTGTAAAACGCCATGGTACGGTATTATAATATACTTCAGTTACATTGATACCTCGCAAAGTATTTCCATCTACAGCACAATATTCACTTTTATAATATCCTCCGTTTTTTAATGCCACAAACCAGTAATTTAAGATAAATCTAGCAGAATCGAAAAATGTATAATGATTCATATGCCAGTCTTTACATTCATCAAATAATTCTTTATGAGAGTCTGGATTCAAAATAAAAGTTTGATTGTTGTTTTTATTTATAATCTTTATTTTTTCAAGAAAACCACCGTAATCAACGTGCATGACAATTGTATGGTTTTGAGTATTTATTGTAGCTTGATTGATTTCTTCACCTGAAAAATAAGGGTATTTGTTTAATCGCAATAATATCATTAAATGTTTTGCCAGTTTTATATATTTTTTTATAGGATATGCCTTTTGTGCTTGTGGTAATAGTGTGTCGCTTGCATGTATTATATAAACGGTACAGACACCTATACATAGTAATAGAGCGAATCTTTTGAATGTCATTGTTTTTTTCCTACATAATTATTCAATAATAGGTACTAATAAAAAAAGGAGCCCGAGATTAATCGGAACTCCTTTTTAGTTTTCTAAACAGGAATTAGTGTACTATATGCATAGTATGTATGCAAAACAATTAATACATGCCACCCATACCGCCCATGCCACCATGACCATGGCCAGCATGCGCTCCTGCAGCTTCTTTCTTTTCCTGAGGTATTTCAGTAATAGTAGCCTCAGTAGTTAGCAAGAGACCTGTAATAGATCCAGCATTTTGCAATGCAGAACGAGTCACTTTTGCAGGATCAATAATACCTTGTGCAACCATATCAACATAGCTGCCTGTTTTGGCATCAAAGCCCATAGTTGATTGTGTTTGTGCACGTACTTCATTGACAATCACTGATGCATCGTAGCCTGCATTGGATACAATAATACGAAGTGGTTCTTCAATAGCACGACGCACAATATCTGCACCAAGTTTTTCATCACCTAAAAGGGTCAATGCATCAATTGCTTTTTGTGCGCGAATTAATGCAATACCGCCACCAGCTACAATACCTTCTTCTACTGCAGCACGTGTTGCATGAAGTGCATCATCAATGCGGTCTTTCTTTTCTTTCATTTCAGCTTCAGTAGCAGCACCAACTTTAATTACCGCAACACCGCCAGACAATTTAGCCAGGCGTTCTTGTAGTTTTTCTTTATCATAATCAGAGGTGCAATTTTCAATTTGCATGCGTATTTGTTGAATACGTGCATTGATTGCATCTTGGCTACCTTTGCCTGCAATAATAGTAGTTGCATCTTTGGTCAATTCAACACGATCTGCTTGACCAAGATCAATTTCACGCGTGTTTTCTAACTTGATACCAAGATCATCAGAAATCATAGTACCGCCAGTCAGAATTGCAATATCTTCAAGCATTGCCTTGCGTCTATCGCCAAATCCAGGCGCTTTTGCTGCAGCAACTTTCAGTACACCACGCATAGAGTTAACTACCAATGATGCAAGCGCATCACCTTCAATATCTTCTGCGATAATTAAGAGTGAACGGCCATATTTGGCAACCATTTCAAGTATTGGCAAAATAGATTTAATACTAGAAATCTTCTTTTCATAAATTAAAATGTACGGATTTTCTAATACTGATTCCATCTTTTCGGTATTGGTCACAAAGTAAGGTGACAAGTATCCGCGATCAAATTGCATACCTTCTACGGTTTCCAATTGATTATGCATACTTTTTGCTTCTTCAACCGTAATTACGCCATCACGGCCTACAGCCTTCATTGCTTGTGCAATAAGTTCACCAATTTCAATATCAGAGTTAGCAGAAACGGTGGCAACTTGTTTTATTTCAGTTTCATCTTTTACTGGTTTTGCTTGTTTTTCTATATCACGCACAACGGCATCAACTGCACGGTCAATACCCCGTTTTAATTCCATTGGGTTTGCACCAGCAGTTACATATTTATGACCTTCGCGGAATATTGCCTGAGCTAATACCGTAGCGGTTGTGGTTCCATCACCTGCTACATCAGCAGTTTTGCTTGCCACATCACGCACCATATGTGCGCCCATATTTTCTAGTGCATCTTCAAGTTCAATTTGTTTTGCTACCGTCACGCCATCTTTGGTTACGGTTGGTGATCCAAATGAATTGCCAAAAATAACATTGCGGCCTTTTGGCCCAAGAGTTACTTTAACTGCATCTGCAAGGCTATCGACACCTTTGCGGATTTTTTCGCGCGCGCTGGCGCCAAATACTATTTTTTTAGCTGACATAATAATATACTCCTATATCTTACCGTTCAATGATACCAAGTACTTCGTCTTCTTTGATAATAATATACTCAGCACCTGTTGCGTCTTTTCCTGCCTCAGTACCGGCATATTTACCAAAGTAGATGTGAGCGCCTACTGCTATTTCTACCGGAATATATTTACCTGATTGATCTTTGCGTCCGGTACCAACAGCAATAACCTCACCTTCCTGTGCACGTTCTTTTTCTCGTGCAGAATCAGGAATAATAATACCACTAGCGGTTTTTTCTTCTACTGGAGCGCGTTTTACAAGCAAACGGTCACCAGCAGGTCTGAATTTATTGAACATCCATTCCTCCTACTTAACGTACTATACGGTTATTATACCATTACCTTTTTTAGTATAAAACAAAATATCAAAAACTCAACGCATCTTTTTTGATAATAACTGACTCACATTTTTTAGGGATATTGTGTTTATTGAATAACGGCTCGACCTGAAAGCGGGACTGTTATTTAATATTTTTACTTTAGCATCTTATACTATTAGTAAATCAGTTACTCATAAACGTTAAGCAAAAAAATGTACCCTTTATAACTTAATTGGCATAAATGTTGCGTTAGATTTTCTTAATTGATATGCCATTAATCCAAAAAGCCCTAGCCCACAGGTTACTATTCCTGTTTTGACTATAGGACTTATAATATCTTGTATTAATTCGTATCGGCGCGACCAAATGGGTTGTGTTGTAAAACTCCCATCATCATTAGAGACCAAAGATTCTTTTAATATGACTTGGTCTCTTTTACTAATATCTTTCTTTATATTGTACACTGCTGCCCCTGTTAATGCAGCCATTCCTGTACCTAAACCTATTTTGATGCCAAAAGGGGCTAAAAAAGGTATAGCAGATGGGCATATACAAGTAAAACTCAAAATACCACCAAGCGCACCGGCGCCTTGAGCTATTCTATGTGCCCAAGGTGCACCTTGCCATATACTTGTTTGGCCAAGTGAAATATCATTATCATTATTGGCTTTCGTTAATGTTTTACCTTCATTTTCAATCTGATAGATTCTGTATGCTAGGTGATTAATTTTCTCCAATGTCTTCTTTTTATAGCTTGCATTCCATTCTACTTCGGGCAAACCCTTCGTATTGTAAGTAATAAAATATGCATTATCCATAGTATAACAAATATTAACATTACTAACAGCAAAGAAAACAAAGGCCATTTGCATATATTTGTACATAGAAGGTCCTTTCAATATTATAAATTTTTATTTTCAGTGCACAGTCAGCATACTATTAGGCATTATTTTGTAAATGAATCTATAAAAGTTTTTTCTGGCAATCGCTTGATATTATTAAATAATATTACTATTAAAATATTAGAATTATTAAAGAATAGCTTTGTCTATCTGTATACTCAGGATTTACCTATATTGCCTTATGCCTTGCAGCAAGATGTGGCAGGTTCCTTATTCTCTTTGCAGCAGGGGTTTTTGCTACAGTTCTTTTTGAGTATTTCTTGTACTTTTTCTGGGGTCGCTTGATATAGGTCAATAATATTACCATAGGGATCTTGCATGCTGACCATGCCGCCATGCGTTTTGATGACTGGTTCATTCAAAAATTGCAGGGTATCTTTGTGCACATTATAAAATGCTTGTACATCATCTACGGCAAATACCAGGCCAGTGCGGCGTGGCTCTGAGGGCTGACTGGTGGGGCATAAGCCAATAATCATATCAGCCAGGCTAAGTTCTGCCCATTGGCCAGGAAGTTTAAATCTGAGCGTGCAGCCGAGTGTTTGATAAAAAGTTACGGCTTTATCAATATCTTGCTGCATCAGAATTATCATAGAAAGTCTATTAACCGTTGCCATTGTGTTCCTCATGCAACAAACCATACAATCATACATATAATAAAAATATACCATACTATCTCTATTAGATCTAATTACAGACAAGGAGAATAAAATATGATACGTATATATCCATCACTCATTGGCGGTGATATTTTGGCATTGCGCGATCAGATAAGGCTATTGGACTCTCATTGCGCAGGGTATCACCTTGATCTGATGGACGGCCATTTTGTGCCCAACATTACCTGGGGTCCTGCATATATTAATGCAATAGCCAAAGCTACAACCAAACAACTATGGGTACATATGATGGTCACCGATCCTGCCTTTTGGTTTGACCGGCTAGAATTACCGCTTGAAAGTATGGTTGATTTTCATATAGAAACAGCAATAGATCATTATGTATTAATGCGGATGATACAACATGCGGGCATGCAGGCTGGCATAGCTATAAGTCCTGGAACATCGCTACAGCTACTTGATCCCCTATTATCTTTAGTGGATTATGTTTTGATTATGTCAGTGCAGCCCGGTTTTTCTGGCCAACAATTTATAGCTGAATCAATTGAGCGTATACAAGAACTTGCTGCCATCAAATCAACAAAGCACTATGATTTTTCTATTGCGGTTGATGGTGGCATTACTATGTTTAATATTAATCAAACAATAGAGGCTGGCGCTGCTTATATAGCAATTGCATCAGGGTTGTTTGCCAATCATAAACCAGTAGAAACATTGCAGCATATAATGAAGAATATAAAAAAGAGCATGTAATTTTACATACTCTTTTTTATATAAATATACTGTATTAATCTATATTAATCTATTGGATTCTGTGGGGTTAATAATAAATCCAAGATAGAGCGCTGATTTTGTTCTAATTTTTGTATGCGATTTTTGAGCTTTTCTGCTTCTTTTTGATATTCGAGATAAGGGCTTTGTTCATTAAACTCCCATATTTGTTCAGGCGATATGTATTCTCCCGTCCTTATATCTTTTAAAACATAATTTGCGCGTGTTTTTGGTGGAGATTTATAATAAGTAAGCTGAGTAATTTCTTTTTGTGGTCCTCTTTCTGCTATTAAATTTTCATAATAAGCAAGCTTCTCTTTGGCTTTTTCTAATTCAGCAGGTGATTTGTATATTTCATAGGGACTTAATACTTTTGATCTTTGATAATATATCGGATTTGACCAATAATTTTTTAACCCTTGCCAATATGTTTTTGCATTTTGCCAATAATCACTGCATCGTATTGAATTATTCAATGATGATGCAATAAACAGCATCAAAAAGATATAAAAAAACTTCTTCATAAAATCCCCCATTAGTTAATAATTTTTTGTTTGCATATAGCTGTTTATACCTTCAAGATAGCAAGACATAATCTCAATTGTCAATAGTCTTGTAATAAAATTAAGCAAAAAAGTTTGATTAATCGATCTGATCAATATAAACAATAGAGACTGGCGCCGCTTATATAGCAATTGCATCAGGGTTGTTTGCCAATCATAAACCAGTAGAAACACTGCAGTATATAATGAAAAATATAAAAAAGAGCATGTAATTTTGCATGTTCTTTTATTATAAATAACGTATTAATCTACTGGACTCTGTGGAGTTAATAATAAATCCAATATAGAACGCTGATTTTGTTCTAATCTTTGTATGTGCTGTTTGAGATATTCTATTTCTTTACGAGGAGGGGCTATCACAACCGATGCATTAGTTTCAGGCGCTAAAAATTTTTTACTAACAGGATCCCATAAAACTTCAACCTCTTCATACCTTTTAGTTACTGGATTTTCACGCCACCTAGTTTCAATTTCAGGTTTACCTTTTGCAAAATGCAAGCTGTCTTCTGATGGGTTGTAAATTCCATACCAAGGATAAGGATCACTTTCTATTTGTTGTATTTCTTCTGGAGTTAAATTTTCATGTGCAGCAAGAGCCTTTTTGAATTTTTGTACTTCAGCGCGTTTTCTATATATTTTATAAGGACTTATATAGCTTGGCATCTGATAATATCTCGGATTAGACCAGTAATTTTTTAATCTCTGCCAGTATTCACCGCACTGCATGGTATTATGCAATGATGATGCAATAAACATTATCAAAAAGATATAAAAAAATTTCTTCATAAATCCCCCATTAGTTAATAATTTTTTGTTTGCATATAGCTATTTCTACCTTCAAGATAGCTTCAAGATAGCAAGATATAACTCCAATAGTCAATAGTTTTATAATAAAAATCAAGCAAAAAAGCTTGATTAATCAATCTGATCAATATAAGCATTATGATGATCTAATTTAAAAATAGGTATATTATGCCTGAATCAGTTTGGGATACATATAATGAAAAACATAAAAAAGGCATGTTGATTATATGCTCTTTTTTATATTAATTAACCATGTATTATTCACAACAATTGCAATTTGTCCAACATACAAAAGGTTCAATTTTTTCAAGGCAATATTGGCTGCAAGCTTCAAAAATTTCTTGAGCTACAACGGCCGGGACTTGCCGATGATTTCTATAAAAATCCCATGTATTGTAACAGTGAGACAAACAATGTTGTGCGCGTTTACTTTCTGCAGTTTTTTTCTATATATTTTTCTAAATGGGCAATACATCGTGATTGAGAAGGTGTATGTTTAGTAAAGTCTATGAGTTTATACGTAGATCCTATACCATTAGCTATACTGGTTGCTACTATAAGCGACTGTTTTGCTTGTATTGTATTGGGATTATATTGTTTGTATTGTAAACTTAAAAAATCATATAATGCATTTGCATTCCATGCCACTAATAAAGCACTCTGATTAATACCATAACCATCACCCAATATTATAGCAGTGGCAACTGAGCTTACTATTGTTCTTGTCCAAGGATATGTATCACTATAATGAACTATAGTACGAATCTGTTCCATACTATTTGCAAAAGTATAATATAATAGAAGAATAAAAAAGGAACTCTTATATAATACCGGATTTTTCATAGCGCAGCCTCAATGTATATTTTTATTTTTCACTATACACAAAAAAACAAAAAATATTTTTCGCTAAAAAATTATTGGAAAAATTGTAAGAAAAGTAATGAAAAAATAATTAATGATGTATTATTCACAACAATTGCAATTTGCCCAACACATAAACGGTTCAATTTTTTCAAGACAAAATTGACTGCAGGCAACAAAAATTTCTTGAGGTAAATTGTCCGGTAGCTGCTGATAATTTTTATAATAATCCCATGTATTGTAACATGATGATAAACAACGTTGTGCGCGTTTACTTTCTGATGAATTTTTTTCTATATATTTTTCTAAACGGTCAACACATCCTGATTGAGGAAGAGTATTATGTTGAGTAAGGCCTGTTACCTGATAAGAAAAAGCGGATGCTATACCATTAACTATGCCGGTTGATATTATAAGCGATTGTTTTGCTTGGATTATATTGGGATCATATTTTTTGTATTTTAAACTTAAAAAGTCATATA
This sequence comes from Candidatus Babeliales bacterium, assembly GCA_035940365.1. Taxonomy (GTDB): domain Bacteria; phylum Babelota; class Babeliae; order Babelales; family Vermiphilaceae; genus DASZEX01. The sequence continues at coordinate 41,265 of DASZEX010000036.1, forward strand.
ATGCATTGGCATTCCATGCTACTAATAAAGCGCTCTGATTAATACCATAACTATCACCTAACATTATAGCAGTAGCAACTGAGCTTATTATTGTTCTTGTCCACGGATATGCATCACTATAATTCATTATAGTACGTATTTGTTCCATACCATTTGCAAACGTATAACATAATAGAAGAATAAAAAAGGAATTCTTATATAATATCTGATTTTTCATAGCGCTGCCTCAATGTATATTTTTATTTTTCACTATATACAAAACAAAAATATTTTTACATAAAAATTGAAAAGTACTATGAACATACATACCTACATACTCAAGTGCCATTATTTAGTATCATAGTGCTTTAAATTGCTATATATTAATATGCGTTAATGTATGAATATTTATTTAAAAAAGTAAAGTATGAAATATTATATTCCGTTATGTACTATTATTTTTGGTATTTCTATTACATCTTATGCATCATGGAAAGATCAAATTACTTTTTCAAATGTGCTTACTATGGTTCATTTAGTAACTATGGTTGGGATTAAAGTATATGATGAACTACAAAAAGATCATCATCAACAGGAGCGATTTAAAGTACTTACACAACAACAAATTTTATTGAATAAGCAAGGCTTACAAAAAGGTGATCAAGAAGTTGAAGAAAATACATTATTTCTGCAAAAAAAGGCATTAGAAATAGAAAAAGAAAAATATCAAAATCAATTATTTAAAATACAAACACAAGCGACCTCGTGCGAACAATATATAGAAGCATTAAAGAAAATTACTGAAATATTACCAATAGTGCCTGAAGAAAAAAGATTACATTTAAACAAAGAACTAGAACAAGATATAGAAAGATTAGTACGTACTAAATGTGGATTTAAAGAAATTATTGTTCAATCACCAAATATTGTGCCTAAAATTTTATAATTTTTTATAGGAGTATTATATGATAGCTACCAAAAACCTGTGTACATTTTCACTTCTATTACTTAGTGTGTCTATATATTCCCAGGACAGAGAATTGTCATTTAATAGGAATAAAAGAGATCATCAAGGTGAAATAAATGCCTACACAGGTTTAACCGTACTTGCTTATTTGGGCGGAGTTGGCTTAGTATCATGGGCTACTGAGCAATTAATGCCTACTACTAACAATCCTTCCGGTACTATATATAATTGGACAAGAAATACTATGTTTACTCCTCATGATATTAATGCGATAACACAAATATCATCCACTTCTCTTGCCTTAGCTGCAATTTGTGCACCAGAACAAGCAAAGCAATTTCGCCAATTTGCATGGCGCGCCCCTATAGCCGCTATTATATTTGCAGTATCACGTTCTGCAATGGCTCAAAGTCTATACGGTCATATCCCTTTTTTCAAAGAAGCGCTCAAACTTCCTACTAAAGAAGTTACAGATGTATATCCTATGGCTGGTAAACTAACCAGTGGCGTTGTTGCTATTGCTACATATAAGGCTTTAGATCCTGCTATTACTTATGCAGGTGATACATTATATCAATGGTGGCATGGTATTTATAATGAACATACAGAATCTAGTATTGATTCAAAAACGTATGATAAGGTACTCAAATAATTATTTTCTTATTTTTTATAAACTATTGCCTTACCTCTATACATATACATTACACTATATGTAAATAATTATTCATAAGGGGGAATGGTACTATGAAATTTTACCTATTATTTTTTGTTTCATTATTGATAACTTCATTATATGCGCATGAACGTTTTGGTATTGAAGGTTTTGGCGTTCCTTTTCATGAAGGTATGAGTAACTTTGCATGGTATCACCCTAATTGGGCCAAACGTGACCCTCAATGGGCACTGGCATATAATCAATACACAAAATATATAATTGAAAATTGTGATTATCAACAAGAACCACGTATACCAAAAATTATTCATCAAATTTGGGTTGGTTCACCATTACCAGATACGTATATACCGTTTATTGAAAGTTGGAAAAAACATCATCCTGGTTGGCAATATATATTATGGACTGATCAGATGATAGAAGAATTAAATTTAGTAAATAAAGATCAATATAATGCAACATCCAATTTTGGCCAAAAATCAGACATTGCGCGTTATGAAATTTTATATCGGTTTGGCGGTTTATATGTTGATATTGATTTTGAATGTTTGCGTTCTTTTGATATATTCCACCATTGTTGTGATTATTATACCGGTGTTGCGTATGCGGGACGATTTTCTACATTTAATGGACTTATCGGTTGCGCTCCTGGAAATCCTATAATTAAAGGATGCATTGATACTTTAGATATTACGGTACATCATGAAGGTACGCCAGAACATAATATTTTATTCACCAGCGGGCCATTTCACCAAGCACGCAATTTTATTGCTCATGCACAGGAATCAGGTAGAGCAGTTGCCTTTCCGGTAAATTATTTTTATCCATGGCCTTTTTCCCGCAAAGAAGATAGTGCTGTATTAGATAAATGGTATCATCCAGAAACATTTGCTATTCATTACTGGCATGCTAATTGGCGCGAACATAAACAAGATAGTCTTATTGCTCGTGAGGATGTAGATAAGGCATTTAGTGATATATGTATATCTCTGCCCTATGCTGCACAATATTTTTATAATTGGTTCTCATCAATTTGGCATGGATTTATGCAACTGCTACCTTCCTGCAACAAAAATCAATTGTAGTCTGTTTGTATAGGGAGCCATTATGAATATATACAACAGCTGTTTATTACTAAGTATTATAGTAACTCTTGCTGCACAAGCTATCCAACCGGGCACAAATATATGGAATGCATTGCATGATTTACAACAGAAATGTAACCAACAAGATACAAATAGAGAAACGGATGTACTAAAAGATGTATGCTCTATTTCTCATACAATGCAACAAGATATGCATGCACTCAATCAGAGTAATAAAGAACTTGCTGGCAACATGTATACGATTATGCAAGATAAACATGCTAACCAGCAATTTCAAAATAATATGTTGAAAACATTGCATACATTGGCATGGTATAATGAAGAAAATAGTGCTTTTTTGAATAAAACAAAAGAAGAATTCGATTGTAATATTATTGCTCTTGCCGCTGATTTGAAAATGTTACATGATAGATTACGCACCATAGAATCGCGAAATGAATCATTTTTAATTTGCCAAAATAGTATTGGCCAAGGAGATAGCTATAGTATTACACAACCAGGCTATTATACATTAACAGAACCGCTAAGTTTCTCTAGTGGTACTGCTATTCTTATTAAGGCATCACAGGTAGTGTTAGATTTAAATGGTATGTTTATAGATGGAGGTACTTCAGATATAGATAGTTGTGCTATTACTATAACTGATGTTTCTAATGTTACTATAAAAAATGGGATAATTCGTGGTTCGCAAGGCATAGTACTATCTCATGCGCGAGATATTACTATCAAAAATATTGATGCCATCGAAAACCAAAAACATGCTATTGTATTACATAATGTACAACAAGCACACATCAAAGATTGTATGATATCTCAGGTAATTGATGGCAGTGGGTTAATGACAGATGTATATTGCAAAAATATTATTATCAAACAGTGTATTGCAACCTTATGTGCCCATCATGGCTATGCATTATCTGGTACTGATATTGTCTTACTTAATTCAATTGCACAAACCAACGGCAAGCATGGTGTATTTTGTAGCGAATTGGTGCGCGGCCACATTCAAGAAAATACTATAGAAGGAAATGGCTGTGATGGTATTTTGCTTGGTATCAACACACTTGATATTGAAACTTTAAGTAACCGTATCTTAGGCAATAAAAATATTGGCCTCAATAATGAATCTACCAATGCAATGTGTCTGAATAATTTTAGTGCACGCAATGGTACTGACTATGAAGGAATAAAAGCGTTACCAATCAGCAAAGCAACGAGCTTCTGGCACAATGTGTATGGATAATTCTATTTATTTTTTGCATTTGCTTACAATAGTATTACTTATATACTGATAAGTAGAATATTTTTATATTAATAAAGAACAAATGCATGAAAAGTAAAACATGGCTGAAGTATATAATTGCAATACTTATCGTATATACCTGTATACCAGCCATCCAAGCTATGTTTCAATATGACGTTTCCTGGAAAATTGTTGATCCTCATATATACGTTGCAGAGATTATTCACCCAGGAATTAGTATTAACACCTTAAACAAGAAGAATGTAGATATTGGATCAGTTGCATATCCCTTAAATAATCATCCAGATACAATTATAAAGCTTGAACGATGCAACATGCAATTTGGATCAAGACCAGACAAATACCTTTTTGTTATTGGATGTACAACAACTGCATACTTCTTTGAACTAAGAAAGGAAATGAACAAGCAAGCAGAGGATTCTTTTATAGATAATGCTTATTCTTCTATATCAAGAGCAATTAAAATGTTAACGGGAGAACCCAAAACGGAAGGCAAACGAAAACTAATAACAATTAATAATATTAGTAATGTTTCTGCTAATGAAGCTGATTGGATAGATTTTTATAATATAATGGTTGACGTTATTAATACAACATTTCCCGACCCTGTTATAGAAGAAGATCCTTTAAAGATAATAAAAAGTAGAAAAATTACTCTTAATAAGATATCATATTTGCCTCGTTTTGTTTCTGAAAGTTCAGAAAATCCATTTATGATGATTGAAAAAAACGTGCATGCCAATGAGCCTATTACTATTGTAGTAAGATCAACTAAACCAAGCGATTTTATTATAAAAACGGCACGAGAAAATACGGAAAATCCAAAGCTTAGTGGATACCAAGAAGTAAAAAAATATCAGCATTTTTGGAAAAGTATTACCCCATTGCGTATCGCAAAAAAAGATATATCAATGGACACTTTTAATCAATTACGTAGTCAAATTACAGACATTGAGGAAGAAAAATTTATTCCTATAACTGAACAAACAAATCCAAATATTCTTACGGTATATAAATACTGTGTTGAAGCTATACAAGCGGGCATGGCAGATGATGTTGATGCACAAACTCTTTCTACAATAGAAATCCCAGAGCATGAAATTGAACCCCCTGTTGTATCTACCGGGCTTGTATCTACTGAGCAAAAAATATCGCCTTCAACATCAGCAGAACAACCATCGTCTACAATAACTGAGGTCACATCAAAAAAACAAACGTCTTCTTCTTATTTTGCTCCATTCTGGCAAAGACTTCAGACTATACGTACTAATTATCTACCATTTACTACAACTAGCTGGTGGACAAAACGCAAAGCAACTGTAGCTGCAACAGTAAGCTTAGGTGGTATTGGTGCATTCTATTGGTACAATTATATGCGCAATAGATAATAACTATAAATTCCGATTATTTTTACGTTTTATAATACCTATCTTTTCAAAACGTTTGACCAAATGTGGAAAATAATCTAGTAATTGCAATGGGATTGGGATATTGTTTTGAGAAATACCTTTAAATGAAGGATTATTTTGTACTGTTTCGAGGGACGTGTTTGTCCATGTATCCATAAGAGGTCTTTTACAAACTATCCCGTATTCTTCTATTTCATCATGGTTTGCATATGAAAATAGCATACTGCATTCTGTGCACCATTGATTTTGCATGTTTTCTGGTTTAGTTGGATCAATAAAAGGATTTTTATTTTCAGCTAATGGTTTATTACATACATTATTTATAAATTCATCAATATCTTTATACATTTGTGCCATAGCATCAATATATTTAGTTTCTATTGCATATATGATAGAAGAAAAAGATAACATTACATATAAAATATACTTTTTCATATATATTCCTCCACTAGTATTATAGTATTTATTATAGCAAAACAATTCAGATTGTCAAATGTTTTATCGAGGCCTTATCTATAGGCTGTTTGACCATTAAATCATTAATTATATGAACAATTTCAATAGCTTTTTCTGTAGTCATGCCACGTGTGGTCATAGCAGGTGTACCAATACGAATGCCACTGGTAATCCATGGCTTTGCAGGATCAAATGGGATACAACTGCGGCTGACTGTAATTCCATTCTCTTGTAGCAATAATTCGGCATCACGGCCGGAGATGCCTTTATTTCTTAAATCTAGTACAAATAAATGATTATCAGTACCGCCACTGACAATACGATAACCAAGATTAATAAACTCTTGTGCCATAGCCTTTGCATTGGCGATAACTTGTTTTTGATATGTAATAAACTCCGGTTGCAATGCCTCATGAAACGCCACGGCTTTGGCTGCAATAGTATGCATAAATGGTCCACCTTGCGTACCGGGAATAATAGCACGGTCAATAACATCGGCAAGCTCCGCTTTACACATAATAATGCCACCGCGTGGGCCACGCAATGTTTTATGCGTTGTACTGGTAACTATGTCTGCATGGGGAAAAGGATTAGGATGCAACTTGGCTGCAATAAGGCCGGCAATATGGGCAATATCTGCAACAAGATAGGCTCCTATAGTATGTGCTATAGTTGCCATTCGCTCATAATCAATAATACGTGAATATGCTGAAGCTCCCACAACTATTATTTTTGGTTTATGTTCATGGGCCATATGCTCGATAGCATCATAATCAAGAAGTTCAGTATGAGGGTCTACTCCATATTGAATGCTTGTATAATATGATCCAGACACATTAACGTGATGTCCATGCGTCAAATGTCCGCCTGCAGATAGGCTCATACCCATTAAAATATCGCCAGGTTTGAGCAATGCATAATAGACTGCCAAATTTGCTTGGCAACCTGCATGAGGTTGCACATTGGCATGCTGGGCATCAAACATCTTCTTGCATCGGTCAATGGCAAGTTGCTCAACCTGATCAACAATCTGACATCCTGCATAGTACCGCTTGCCAGGATAGCCTTCAGCATATTTGCTGGTCAGACATGATGCTTGTGCCTCAGAAACTGCCTGAGATGGATAGTTCTCTGATGCAATCAGATTAATAGTAGCAGCAATACGGCCTTCTTCTTGCTTTATAAGGTGAGCAATAGCCGGATCCGTTAATCGTAAATTATTCACATACATCTCTTATATATCTAGAGCATACCTAATATATCTTTTTTAGTCTGCATCAGAATACGCTATATGTGAAGCAATAGTATTATCTACATTTTTTTATCAATTAAAGCCTGCACATCATGATGCCATGCTTCTGGTATATAATCCAAAATAGTCTTGCCTTCATTGTTTTTTATATGCGGATCAGCCTTTGCATCAAGAAGCAGTTTTATATTGTTACATAATTCTTCTTTTGCATCTATGGTTGTATCTATGGTCCGTAACATAATCATTGGCGTATGTCCCTTTATCGATGTTCTGACATTGGGGTCTATACCTTTACTTAATAGATAAGGTAATAATGTATATGCCTTTATTGCCGTAACATAATGTAAATAATTCCATTGTTCGGCACAATTTGTATCTATTTGATCTATACTCATATTGTATTCGAGTAAAGTATCAATAATATGTATACATCTTGCAAGATTTCCTTTATGTGTTGGATCATGTGTAAATCCTATAATAGCACATGTAATTGGGCTAACAGTTTCTACTTGTGGATCATCAAGATAAAATTGCGGATTAGCCTTATGTTCCAGTAAGAACCGCACCGCCTCTGAGTCTATAGCCCATGCACAGATGGTGGCCAACGTTGGACGAGCTCTAATAATTGGTTTTGCTTTCACTGCGTTAATTATATTATTAACAAAAGATGCTTGAGTATTATAGTGAAACATTACTCTATGGGGTGTATAAAAATATAGGTAATTAGGATCTATCAGTGAGGATGAAAAATAGGTATCCAATGTTCTGTTTTGTATTTTTTCTGATGTAGCTAAAGTACAATCATTTAAAAACTTCTCATTATACGTTACATATTCTTTGATTATTTTCAGTGGTGCACGCATGCCATTTTGATGCCAATGCATAAATGGAATATGAGAACTATTTAATGCAATATGTACGTTTTTGCAGCAAGCAGCAAAACCAGCAATAGACTTTCCATCCAATAATTTTGCTATAGAGACAATAACATCATTTGGCATATCTGGCAGCGGGGATATGGCAGGTTTTGTTAATAATTTTTCTTCATGCTTGGCCAATGATACAATTGTCACAAATGGTTTGGAGATTATATCTACAAAATTGCTCAATGCATGTTCCATAGCAAATACAGAACTATGCATACTCATACATATAAGCACTATATATTCCATATTATTTCTCCTTTTTATAATTATCAATAATACGCTGAACATCCGTTTTGAGCGGCCCGGGTATATAACAAAACATGGATTTTTTTTTATTATTTTTTATATCCGGATCTGCTCCGCCTTGTACCAAGTTATATACAGCAATACAAGCATTATTTACTTTTCTATCAAAATCATAAATGTCGCGCGCAGGGACATCCCACCAATAAAGATCTTTCATACTTTTTGCCACCAAAAATAATGGTGTTCCCCCCTTTTTATCTTGGTGGTTTGGGTTTACTCCCTTCTGTATAAAATAGGGCAATAGCTCAGTTGCATTATGTGCAGCACATCTGTGCAAATAATTCCAACCAAAATAGGGCGATATATAATGTACATCAGCATTATGTTCTATTAAAAGATTCATAATAGCAATGCATTGGTTAAATGAGGAAAAACCCTTTTTTACTAAGCTATTAATAGTTGCTTCAATAGCAGGAGTGGTCTGTATAGAATTATCGTTTATTTGTACAGATAAAGATTTAATCGGTACTTTGTGGTTTAATAAAAGACGAACACTTGCAGGATCGTAAGCGCGAGCACAGCAAAGAGATAGCATACTGTCGGCTATCCATCGATCAACATAATAATAAGATTGATCACCTATTTTATGCTCATTTTGCCAATTCTTTCTAAATCGATTTTTTGTTCTATATGAAAGATCATAGAGCAATGCATTACTAGAAATAATATCATCTGCACCTGCATTAGAAACTGATATGTAATTTCTATCAAACAATGGATTTTTAAATAACGCCAAAAAATCAGGAAATTTTGCAGGATTTTTTAATTTTTTATAATGTGCATATATGCATTCCTCAAGCAGATTTCTGTTATGCAGTACACATTCTTCTATTATTTTTAACGGCAAATATGAATTTTCACCATCAGCATACATAAAAACATGAGGCCCTTGCATATTGAGTTTATTCTTAATCATTTTGCAGGTATCTGCAAGATGAGATAACGATTCATCAGGAATATATAAGGCTATAGTATGTAAAACTTCTGCAGGCATACTAGGTAGCGGAGATTCTGTAGGTTTTTGTTTTAATTTATCTGCACATTCTATCTTGAAAGAAAATAATGGTATTTCTTTAATTAAAAGCGCTATTTTACATAGATTATCCATCGAATAAGAATGTACACCTATAGAAAACATTAATAGATATATATAATTCTTCATTACTAAAACTCCCTTAATAGTACAATGTATAATTATTATTTATTTTCTAGCATGGCAATAAGAATATCTTCTTGTTTTTGCATTTGATCATATTCTGCATCAGTTATATGATCATAGCCTAGTAAATGGCATACAGAATGTACCAATAAGATACGCAGTCGTTGCGGGAAAGTTTGATTCCAATCTGCCAACTGTTTGTCAACATATGCAGGTGCAATAAGTATATCACCTAGATTTTTGTCATCCTGAGTATCTGCCACAATACGCTGGCCAGGTTCAAGGTCTGCATGATAGGGAAACGAAAGTACATCAGTGGGTTTATTCATGTGGCGAAAATGCATATTATAGTGTTGTATAGTTTTTTCAGTAGTAAACCAAATACTTATAGCAAAATCAGGATAACCCAAAAAATCTAACATACGATTCAAATCATCTTTGACTTGATGTACATCAATAGAATAGGTGCGCTGCGTATTTTTTATATATATCATGCAGATACCTTTCCATACCAAAGATTATCGCGCTGAACAAGTTCTGGACTTTCTAATATACCAGGCTCATATATAATACGCTGTGCACCAGTTATACCTGCGAGTAATACTTCATATGGCTGCAGTGTATCTGTATCTTGGCCTATGAGTTTCAATTCAACCACTTCAGTTTTGAGTGATAGAGCATGTTCAGATTTAAGTTTGCGTACTTGGGCAATAATGGCGAGTATCCGTTGCATTATATATGCACTTTCTCCATATATGTATTCTGTCTGGATAAGATTAAATCGCACTTGATGGAGTGATTGTATATGAAGCTGCTTTGCATATATCTCTTGATATAGTATTTCGGTGATATGGGGAATAAATGGTGCATATAATTGCAAAATACGTAAGCCGATATGTGCTAATGTCCATTTGGTTGCTGCTACCTCACTGGTTGTATATTTTTCTGGTTTAAATAGTTGATCTTTGATTAATTCTATATAATTATCACAAAAATCATGCCAAAAAAATTGCTCAACTGCATCTAGGGCAAAGCTAAATTCTTGCACATCAAAATAGGTTGTATACCGTTTGAAACATTCGGTTGCTTTATGCACTATCCATTGATTAATGGTAGATATATCTGCCGGAGAATTCGTGCTATGCGCCTGCTGACTATGTGTTGCTATAAAACGGAACGCATTCCATAATTTAGTAATTAATTTTTGACCAATTTTGCATTGATTTTCTGAAAATGGTATATCATGTCCCAAACTTGCTGATGCAGTCCAATATCGAATAACATCTGCACAATACCGTTCAAGCAATGCTTCTGGTAAAAGCGTATTACCTTGTGATTTAGACATTTTTTCTTTTTGACTACTGAGTACATGGCCAGAAATGATAATATCCTTCCAGGGAATTTTTTGGTCATGCATCCACGTACGCACAATAGTATAAAATGCCCAAGTGCGAATAATATCATGAGCTTGTGGCCGCATACTCATAGGCAAAAAACTGTGAGCGCTGCTTTTATTTTGATCAAAAAATAATGGTTTTTGTGTATATAATTCTGCAATAATATAAGGAGTTAATGCAGATGTTGCCCACGTGTCCATCACATCAGTATCAGGTACAATGGATGTACTTTGGCAATGTGGACATACCGTAGGGTAGCTTTGTTCTTGTGGATCTATGGGTAACTGTTCCATTGATGCAGGTAAAACTACCGAGCAACTGGTACAATGCCATACGGGAAACGGAATGCCATAAAAACGCTGACGCGAAATACACCAATCCCATTTGAGATTTTCTACCCAATTGATATAGCGTGATTTCATAAATGCGGGATACCAGGTAATCTGATCTGCCAAAGCAATTAATTCTTTTTTATAATCTAAAATACGTATAAACCATTGAGGCAACACGGTATATTCAATTTCTTGTTTGCATCTTTCATGCACACTGACTGAATGTATGATTGCTTTTTGTTCATGGAGTAGGCCGGTTTTTTTTAATTCTTCAATTACTATCGCACGTGCTTCCGGTACTTTTAATCCTGTAAGGGAAATACCATTTGATAAAATAATGCCATCCACAAATTTGCCATCACGGCCAATTGATTGCTTAAATGGAAGTGTGTACGTTTTATACCATTCAATGTCCGTTGTGTCACCAAAGGTACAACACATAACAAGTCCTGTACCTTTTTCTGGTATTACTCGTGCATCTTCCAATATGGGAACTTGAAAATCACCTAATGGTACTAATGCGTGCGTGCCACGCAAATGTTGATACCGCGGATCTGACGAATTAAAAAAGAGTGCCACACATGATGGTAATAACTCTGGCCGGGTTGTGGCTACTGGTAGATCATTGCCATTTTGATCTTTGAATATAATAGTATTAAACGTGGATGATACTTCTCTATCATCAAGCTCTGCTTGTGCGACTGAGGTACGGCAGGTAGTACAATAAAGCGCGGGTTCCTGTGTGCGATATACATATCCTTTGCGCAATAAATCCAAAAATGATGCTTGTGATATGCGTCTGACTGAAGCTGCAATAGTAGAATAAGCCTTATCCCAATTTACCGAAAGGCCCATGCGCTGCCAGAGTACCTTAAATTCTTCTTCTATTATATGTGTTTCGGCCAAACATCGTTCAATAAATGCTGAGCGGCCTAGTTTATATGCACTTTCTTTTATTCTTTTTTCTACAAAGCGTTCGGTGGGTAACCCATTATCATCAAAGCCAAATGGATATATTACTGAATACCCTTGCATACGCTTGTATCGGGCAATAATATCAGTTTGTGTATATGAAAATATATGGCCAATATGCAGTGATCCTGACACGGTTGGTGGTGGTGTATCTATGGTATATAAAGGTCCCGGATTATCAGCAGGATCATAGGTATGATTTTTTTGCCAAAGAGACTGAGCTGCAGCCTCTGATTTTTTGTGATCGTAATGTGATTCCATGAATAGTCTCAATGTATAATATGATACATATACTCCTGTAGTATATCATATTTTTGGATTCCATATATTTGTATATTATATTCCGTACATAGGTATTTTAGGTTATACTAAACTATAGTATAAACATTTCTGTATCATCTTATATGACCGCTCTAGGTTATTTGGTATTTGCACATGACATTGGTAATTCTCTTATATGCTCTTTTTGGCAGCTCTTTTCCTATATCTAAAATGCTTTTGGGATATACTACGCCTATATTTTTTCTTGGTAGCCGCATGACTGTTGCTGGCTTACTTCTTATTGGCTATCAATGGCTGCGGGATAAAAGCAAATTAGCAATACACAAAGACCATTATCTTTATTTTTTGCAGCTTATTATTATTGGTATGTATCTTAATTATTTGCTTCGTTTTTGGGCATTGAGCCAAATGTCTGCTGCCAAAATTGCTTTTTTATTTAATGCCAGTCCATTTTTTTCTGCCTTATATTCATATATATTATTTTCTGAACGAATTTCGCGTATACAATGGCTTGGTCTTATATGTGGATTTGCTGGTTTAATTCCTATTATGATGACTACTTCTTTGGCAGAACAACAACTGGGTGAATTTTTATTTATATCATGGCCTGAACTTGCTACTCTTGCATCAGTTGCTTTGCATAGTTATTGTTGGATTATTATCCGCACTCTGGTTAAAGAAAAAGAATATACTCCTATGATGGTCAATGGCATTGGTATGGTTTGTGGGGGCATAATAGCACTCGGTACATCATGGTATATAGATGGGTTTTTCCCGGTGAGCCAGCCGCTTTTTTATGCCAAATGGTTTATTGCGGTAGTAGTTATTAGTAATATTATTTGCCATAATTTATATGCTTATTTATTGCGCCATTATACCGCAACCTTTATGTCTTTTGCCGGGTTTATGGGGCCATTGTTTTCTACGCTCTATGCCTGGGGCTTGCTCAATGAACGTATAAGCTGGCACTTTTTTCTCTCAGGGGTAATGATTTTTATTGGCTTATATTTGTTTTATAAAGAAGAATTGGTCACAAAACCCAGCCCACTTGGTTAAATGAAAAAAAGGTATCCAGGCGGTTTCATTTTCTTTCATTTATTTTTTTAATGAAACATTTATCTGTAGATTCATTGCATCCACAATAGAAGTAATACTATTCCAGCGAGGGTTGCCAGTAGTAGATAGTATGCGGTAAACAGTAGGCTTACTGATATTCGTTTTTTTTGCCAGTACGCTTTTGCTTTCTTTATTCGCCTCAATAACATTTTTGAGCGCTACTAAGAAAACACGCTTATCCTCATCCGCTAATGCTTCATTAAGGTATGCTATTGCATAATCAAGATCTTTGAGCTTTTCCGCAAAATATTCTTTAAATTCCTTTAATTGTTTAGCCATGATGTTCCTTATATAATTTCCAATATTCTATAGCCTTTTCTATATCTTTCTTTTGCGTTCTTTTAAGGCCACCAACAAGTAAGATAATGGTGGTCTTTCCTTTTTTTCCAAAATAGACCCTATATCCCGCGCCAACATGTATTCTTAATTCCCAAACACCGTCCCGCAATAGTTCACAATCACCAAGATTACCTACCGTAATCCTATCAAACCGGACAGCTATGATTCTTTGAATATGACCATCAAGAGAATCAAACTATTTACTAAAAGGGCACAATTTGTCTGGAGTTTCGTAAATAACTATCTTTATAACTTCTTCTATCATGATATAAACAGTAACATATATGCAACGGTTTATCAATAAATGATTGGTACGTTACAGGCCCTGGCGCGTTTTATAAATCTATTGTAATTTAAATAATGAATAATATAAAATAAAATAGAACTATACTATTTGGAGGTTACTATGAATAATAAATATATGGTATTGTGCGCATTATTATTGCATATGGGATTGCATGCAGAATCGGAACAATTAACACCACATGAATTACTGATAGTTTATAAGGCTATGTCTAAAGCGAATGTAAAGGGACTTAAATCTTGGCGTGATGCTTTATTCTCTACAGTAATAACTACATTACCTTATTCAGGTTCTTGTGCAATAGAAGACATTAGAAAGCATCCTTATGGTATAGTAGGACATGCATTGCTCCTACCTACATTTAGTTTTGTGGCTAACGAAGAAATGGAAGCTGCTAAAATTCATAAAGAACTTGAGAAGCTAGCTAAAGATGATATAAGCAATAAAACAGCGATATTTATTGGTGGCCAAAAATATTTACTTTCAAAAGATTTTGACAATATAGATAATGCTCTTGATGGTAATCATTATGAATTATATATAATGCCAAGAACCACATTAATCACTACATTTCAGGATATTGTTAATATAATAAAAGGGGCCTACAAAGATTTGGTTGCATTTATTGCCATTAGGCCAACACCTAGAGGATTAACATCTGTCTGCACAAATAAGTATCTTCCACGTATTATTATTGGTTTCAAACCAAATATAACTAAGGAGCAAGTTGAAACAGTAATAGATGCAATTCCATTGTCTGAAGATAGTAGTGGTTTTCGACCTTGGTATAGTGATGAAATAAAAGATTCGGGCAAACTACTGTATGCAAGTTTTGGCAGTGGTGATTACAAAGAAACGCCAGAAGGTCAAGCGGAATATGCGGATATGAAATCAACATCCTATTGGCGCTATATTACCAATAATGTAGAAGATATGGCATATAAAAATGAAGGCCAGCGTCTGCGCCAAAGTATAAAAAATAAGTAAATGTTAATAAGATTGCCGTTTTTTACGTGCAAGCAAAACTGGTCGGTCTGATATCTTTTGATCTATAATGGTTTTATGTTTTGTTTTTGCAATACTAACCTCAATATGAGGATTCTTGGTTTTATGTTTTGGTGTAATTTTAATGGTAATATCTTGGCCAAGAATATTTAAAAAACGAAAAAGTCTTTCCAGAGAAAACCCTGCTAATTTTCCTTTATGCAAAGCAGAAACTTTTGGCTGATCAATGCCCAAAAGTGCAGCCGCTTCTTCTTGATTAAGGCCCTTATTTTTAATAAGAATGTTTATTTGTATAGCAATTTTAGCTTTCGCTAAACGTTCTTCTGGATTGGAAACGCCAAGATCCTCAAAAATATTTCCTGAACTTGTTTCAAATTCTTTATTTTTCATAGATCCTCTTTATTTTATATTCTATTTCTATCTCATCAATTACATCATCAGATAGGGCTATTAGATCCTTCTTGCTAGATCCAATCCATTCAAGCGGCTTTTCTTTCATATGATATTTCCTAACTTTTAATAAGTATGCCAAATTTGGCATACTATAGCAAGAATAACTTTGTTGGTACATAAAGTATTAAATCATTCTATTAATCACATTATTGATGTGTACTATTCTTGCCGATTAAATCTATTGCAATTTGAATAATGAATAATATAGAATAAAAGAGAATTATACTTGAGGAATTACTATGAATAAATATATAAGTTATGCGCATATAGTACTCTTTGGTAGTATATTTCATGCGCAAGTCCCAGATTTTCCTTTTACCACACCGAGTGATTATGCCGATGATTTTACCATGCCAGGTCCTGCGACTCCACGAAGAATACTTGATTTTTATCTATTCGGTCTAAAGAATCAACATTTTCTGAAAATGATAGCACGTGATATTGCTCAGCTAGGTTTATACCCAGCAGCCATAGGTATAGGCGGGTTATCTATGGCATGCAATAATTATTCTTTTAGAAAAATTTTGGGAGGCAGTGCAGCAATATTGGCACTTTTGGGTTTAGCAGCAACAGGAAGTAGTTTTATTACTAACGAATATATGGAACAAATAGATAAACTTAAACCACGTGATATAAGCAATAACAATATAGTAATCATAGGTGGTATGAAGTATGTTCTTGCGTATAATTTTGATGATATTTCCCATATGCATGATGGCAACCATTATGAATTATATGTAATGCCGCGAAACCGAGATATATTTACATTATTTAATTATCTCAAAGATATACTTGCTGAATATAAAGAATCTATAGCATTTATTGCTATGGATCCTTCTCCGCAACCATTAAAATCATGTTCAGGTAAAATTTTACCTCGTATTATTATTGGATTCAAACCAGATACAACTAAAGAAATAGTTGAATCTATACTTGATATATTACTTGATCTATTACCCGTTGCTGCAGGTGCTGGAGGCAGACCTTGGTATAGTGATGAAATAAAAGATTCAGGCAAACTATTGTATGCAAGTTTTGGCAGTGGTGATTACAAAGAAATGCCAGAAGGTCAAGCGGAATATGCGCCTATGAAATCAACATCCTATTGGCGCTACATTACCAGTAATATAGAAGACATGGCATACAAAAATGAAGGCCAACGGCTGCGGCAAAGTGTAAAAAATAAGTAATTTATTTTTTCAATACAAGATGTTTTGGTATCTTTGCTGTAGTTTGTTCCAGAGGATGTATATCCATTTCAAATCCAATGGCATGTAAAACGGTTTTGAGTGAAGTGAGGCGTGGATTACCATTTTTTGAAAGCATTCGATATAGATTTTGCTTATTCAGATGGGTTTCTTCTGATAAATGGGCAATAGTCCTACCTCGAGCTTCCAAAACGTCCCGTAAAGCCAATAAAAAAACTCCTTCATCATCATCGGCAAGAGCCGCTTTCAAATATGCTGCAGCCTCCTGTGGATCTTGAAGATTTTCTAGTAAGAATTCTTGAAAATCTTTATGTGTTCTTTTATTTTTTGTCATTGCACTGATTCCTTATAATCAAGCCAAAATTCAAGGGATTTTTTGATATCTTTCTCTTGACTATGCTATCACCTCCAATCAATAAAATTACAACAGCATTACTTTGTTTACCAAAATATATTCTATAACCTGGACCATAGTCAATTCGTAATTCCCAAACTCCTGGCACTTGTTTTAATATTTTACAATCTCCAAAATTACCCAGATTGACTCGTTTTAATCTAGTAATAATAACTGCTCTGGCAGTTCTATCCAAAGCCATAATCCATTGGGTAATAGGCTCTTTTCAGTTTTTTTGCTTTATAAATAATTATTTTTATTAAATTCATATCTTCATTGTAGCTTATAAACGATTATTTATCTAGAGTTAAGCTATTTTATTATCATAATGTATACTTTTTGATGTATAGTTTAATCATTAAACCATTCCCGGTTTTGTTTATTTTTAAATACTAGTAACTGCTGCTTATCAAATTTATATCGCTCAAACAAACCTATAAGATTTAATAAATCTTCATTGAGGATACTATCAGACGTTATGTATAAATGCAGTTCTCTGGCTATACCTTTTATTTCTTGAATACATGATATTGCATCTAACCATTGAAAAAACAAGTCTTCATCTATATTAGTATAAAATCGTAAAGGAGTACAAATTAAAATAATATTTTTCTTTTTTTTTATCATCGTCTACCTATTCTAATTGTTCCACCAGGATACACATTGTCATAAGTTTTTCCATTAGGATGTTGTACATCCCAATGTGGACCACCATGTGCTTTTGCGCCCGGGCCAGTAGGGACCCATATATTACCTTTATCATCTGGCCAGCCAATTTTTCCGTTTTTTGGATGTTTTGCTTTTTTTCCATCCCAGTTTTTCGGTGGCTTGTATCCATCTTTCTCTGTAGGTTGACCTGGTGCTTGAGCATCATTTATTTCTTTACTTTTATTATCATTAATTTTTGGAATTTGCATTAATGATAACTGATCAGAAATTGGTATTTCCGTACAACCACCATTCAATGATTGTTGTTTTTTTGGTGTTAATGCGGTAAACCCAGGAGTTTTTATAGATTTTACTGGCTGGTTACTACCACAACATTGTTTTTCATGGTAAATCGGCATTGCAATGCAGTGTGATGACTGTGTTACACCATTTTGAGCATTTTCATATATAATAGGCGAGTTATTTGGTGTGCGTGCGTTTATTTTAAATGTAGGGAATGTATTTTTGCATATATGGGCAGTAAGCAGTCCTGCAATACCACCAATTGCAGCACCAATGGCCATACCAAGTGGACCAAAAAAAGAACCAGTAGTTGTACCAGCAGCAGTACCAGCGGTGCATGCAATATCAAATCCTAGTTTCAACATTATTGGTAAGCACATATTATGGGTTAATAATGCGTCATTACCTACAAAGAACAGGTGCGTATCTTCGACTTCAATCATATACAGGCGGATTTTTTTTCCTTGAGATACCTGTTTCACATACGTTAATTGTTTTGGGCCGTATCGTGTTAAAACCGAATTACCTATATGAAGGTTTTTTGCTTGTACCCATTGATGAGTATCAGTGCAATAAAATTCTTGAAATAGAGAACAAACAATGTCATTGTTTGTATTGGTGAATCCTATTTGACATGATAGCTTCATATATACAGAAACACGTCGGTCGCTTTTACCAATACGAATTATTTTTTGGATATTAGGTGTGTTTGTCTGAAAGTTAAAACTTATAACGTATTTTTTCTTTCCGTTTGCTACTGCTTTGCAAAGTTGTTTGAATGTATAAATTTTGATATCACTATGTACAATTGTTTTTTTGCCAAACCCATGGGAATAAAGATCAATATTGAATAGTAAAAAAATGATACTTACATGGTACAAGCAAGATAGTATAATATGCTTCATGTGTTGATTTTTTTAAGGTGATAATTTGGCATTGAGTGTACGTGTATGTAGAGCAAGTATGTCAAGAAATTAGATACATAATGTATACTAGCGCCATGTAGATATATATATTATTAGAAAGAATAGTATGAAACCATATCAAATGTCTGTTGACGCTGTTATTACTTCTTACCGCACCAATGACAAAGCAGGGTTAAGCCAGCAAGAAGTACAAACCCGTTTTAATACCTATGGACCAAATGAACTGCGTGCTGAAAAACGTCATTCATGGCTTACCATTTTTTTTATGCAGTTTCAAAATCCTCTTGTGTATATTTTGCTTGCTTCTGCCATTATCATTTTTTTTGTTGGTGATGATGCACGTGATGCTTTTATTATTTCAGGTGTACTTATATTTAATGCTATTATTGGTACTATTCAAGAAGATCGGACAGCAGATATTATAGAAAGTTTAAAACAACTGATTGAAACAAAATCAATTGTTATCCGCAATAATAAAAAAGAAATTATTGATGATCGTTTTTTGGTAGTTGGTGATCTTGTTATACTGCAAGAAGGTGAACGGGTTCCTGCCGATATTCGTATTATTGAAACAGATCAGCTTATTATTGATCAATCAGTACTCACGGGTGAGTCAACACCAGTACGAAAAGATGTTGCATCTATTTTAGATGATGTGCCGATAATAGATCGTATTAATATGGTATATAAGGGAACGTATGTACTTAGTGGTACCGGCAAGGGTATTGTTGTTTCTACAGGAGCTTATACTGAAATTGGGCAAGTACACCATGTAATTGAAGAAATAAAAACAGATATTCCACTCAAGAAAGATGTCGAGCATTTGGCATATATTATTTTGCTGGGTGCTTTGGGCATATGCATTTTATTATTTATTATGGGGTATGCACTGGGTAAACCATTATCTGAATTACTCGTTATGCTCACTGCGTTATTTATTTGCATTGTGCCAGAGGGTTTGCCTGTAGTATTAACGTTGGTTTTGGTTTCGGGAGTATACCGTATGGCCAAGCAACATATACTAGTCAAAAATATGCAAGCAGTTGAAACATTAGGACGCACTGATGTTATTGTTATTGACAAAACAGGTACACTTACCCGTAATGAAATGATGGTTTCCTATGTATATGCGGATAATAGTTTATATACTATTTCTGGTCAAGGGTATTATAAAAAAGGCAACATATCATTATCTGGTCATATAATTACACCTCAAGAAGTTGGCCCGGATGTGTTGACAATTGCACAAGCTTGTTATGTACTCAATAACACCGAAATACATTATCAAAAAGAATTGGATTCCTTTTCTATTAAAGGTGATCCCACTGAAGTAGCTATGTCTATATTTGCACAAAAATTGGGCTTTTCAGTGCAAACAACTAAAGAATATACAAAAGTATATGAAATTCCATTTGGTTCTGTGCATGCATACCATGCAGGTTTTTTTAGCAAAGGTGAAAAAGTATATGTATATGTACTTGGCGCGCCTGAAGTAGTATTTTCCTTTGCCCAAAAAGAGCGTGCTAATGATATGCAAATCGCACTTGATAATTTACTGAATCAAGGATTACGCACTGTTGCCTGTGCAATGAAAATAATCCCACAAGCAGATCTGCCTGAAAAAAGTGCAGATAAAAAAACATGGACTGATCTGCTTACCCATATGCATATGATTGGTATTCTTGGTATTGAAGATGCAGTACGTACTGATGTTCGTGTAGCTATTGCTCAAGCGCGTAAAGCAGGATTATCTCTTATTATGGCTACTGGTGATCATTTAAAAACAGCACTGTATGTAGCAAAAAAAGTAGATATTTTTGTCCGTGGGGATAAAGTTTTGGATGGCAGTACTATGAATCAACTAACTGATGCACAACTTATTAAAGAATCACAGGATGTCACGGTATATTGCCGTGTTTCACCAATGGACAAATTGCGTATTATAGATATTTTACATAAACGAAATATGATAGTTGCCATGACTGGCGACGGTATTAATGATGCACCTTCGCTCATGGCTGCGGATCTTGGTATTGCCATGGGACGTATTGGTACAGAAGTAGCCAAACGAGCTGCTGATATTATATTATTAGATGATTCATTTATTAATATAATAAAGGCTATTCAACAAGGCCGGCATATTTTTTATACGCTCAAAAAAGTCATTCTTTATTTTTTTGCAACCAATGTGGGAGAAATTTTTATCATATTATTTGCATTGCTAGCAGAATTAATAACACATACATCTATGCCATTACCATTAACAGCAGCGCAAATTTTATGGCTTAATTTAGTGACTGATGGATTTTTGAATGTTGCATTATCTATGGAACCGGAAGAGCAGGGGCTTTTGAATCGAGAATGGTTAATTAAAAAAACTACATTAATAGATAAAGCATTAGTAGCCAGAGTATTATTTTTCGCTATACCTATGGGTATTGTTTCATTGTATATGTTCTTGGCTTATTATTCCGTGAGTATACCCTATGCGCGAACTATGACTTTTGTCACCATGACTATGTTTCAATGGTTTAATGCATGGAATTGTCGGTCAAATACTAAATCTCTTTTTCAAATAGGTCTTACTACTAATAAATGGTTAATGCTTGCTACTGTTTTTATTGTGGCATTACAGATATGTATTACCTACGTACCATTTTTGCAAGATTTTTTTAATACCGTATCTTTGCGTTTTGTAGATTGGGCTTTAATTTTTGCCTGCTGCCTACCTATTATAATTTTAGAAGAAATTCGCAAATTAATTGTGCGTAATCTACAGAATAAAATTCAATAAATACACAATTTGTCCAAATATTTTTATTGACATCAAGTATGAACCATAGTATAAAACATATTATTGTTTAATATATTTATATAAAGGGTTTTATATGTTTACTCGATGTTATTATTTTGTATTTTTTGTTACTATTAGCATGCATCTTGCTATATCGGGCATGGAACAAAATCCTTATGCAAACGCACCTTATTGTATCTCACTACCCGAAACAGAATCATCTTGGTTAAAATCTTTACATGAAGTTGACTTAGTAAATATTGGATCCACTAATAAAGTTTTGCATCACGCATATCCAAGACTTATACATGCAAAACGTGAAACACGAGTCGATGAACTTAATAAAAAGAACGGTATCTTAAAAATTTCTCTTGATGAAAATAATTTTAAAGAACTCCCTCTTGCAAAAAATCTTACATTACAAGATATTCCTTCAGTTTTAATACTCATGAATTATGCAATTGCCCCTTTGCATAAACCATATTTTGTTGCTCCCTTAATAATAAATAATGACCATTTTGGTTTGCTTGTAACTTGTAATTATGATGATTATGGACCGGTAAATTTTAAACGAAAAAGAAAAAAATGTTTTATTAAGCCAATATATTGCATAAATCCAAGCAGAGATTCTCTTATAATTTCTAGTTATGAATGCAGTTTGCCTGATAATAATAGGGCAATACATTATATTACTCCTCAATTGCAACATAAAGTAATGCTTTTTAATGAAGAAAAAATAGATACAGAAATTATTGGGTATAATCAAGGTTTTGTAATTGGAACCTTTCCACGGGAAGTTTTTTTATCATGTAATGAGCAT
This sequence comes from Candidatus Babeliales bacterium, assembly GCA_035940365.1. Lineage (GTDB taxonomy): Bacteria > Babelota > Babeliae > Babelales > Vermiphilaceae > DASZEX01. The sequence goes on from DASZEX010000036.1 coordinate 64,055, forward strand.
GATGTAATAACTGCAAACAAAAATAAATATTATACAGATATATTTGGCCAAGAGTTTAAAATAAGTGAATCTCTGTCTATTAATTTTCCCAATGTATGTCAACATATTTTTAATAATACTACCGCAAAAGAAACAGGTAAATTGCAACTTTCTGTATCATGCAAAAATAAAAAACCAATGATAGCATCAACGACTTATTATAAATTAATGAAAAAACCTGATGATTTTACCTGGCAACCTGAAGTGGTATCAGCATTAAATGCATTTACCAAATTTAAAAAAGGAAGTTTTGGTATGCTATGTGAAAAAGATTATGCAAATATGGTAATAGCATTAGTATTAGAAGAAAAAGATAATAATAGGAACACAAATAAAAAATATGCATCTATATTACATTATATGATCAATCAAAAAGTCTGGGCGCCTATACAAGACACGCATAGAGAAATTAATGCTATTAATATAGAACGATGGAAAATTGGTGAAACCTATCTAGAGAAAAAAAGAGATCGAGGGGAACACTATGATTTTATGCATTTTATACTTCCCAGTCTTTGTGAATCAGTAATACCTAAAGATTTATTAACTACCCAAACTGTATCGTTTTCTGATGAAACAAAAATAACACCTGATAAACTTGTAGCATTAATACAAAATAAAGCTGAAGAGAATGCTCGCAATGCGCCAGCACATAATCCATTAGCTGAAGATGATAATAACATATCTACTAATACTTCTACATGTACTTTGCTTTAATAAGTAAAAATATCAAAAAATATATTAAGTTATTATGTATTGATCAATCAATACATAATAACTTAATAAAAAAAATATAAATTCAAGTTTGCTTTTGCAAAATGTATAGAATATAATGGTACCTATCTTCTAAATAAATCATACAGTCAATTTTTCAAGTCGAGAAATAAGCGACTAATTATTCTTCGGATATATGTATTGTTATATATCCTCAGCTTTTTTTCTAAGCATCCATGTACCTGCATTATATTTATTTTCAAAAACATTTTTCACGAAATTTGGATCGTTCATATTCCATGAAATCGCTTGCTTTGTTTCTTGATTGTATAACTCACAAGATTCGTTGCCTGTAAACACATCTTCACTTTTTGTTCCAGTGCTATTCCAATAAGTATAGTTGTTGAATAAGCTATATCTACCTGCCTGTTTTATTTTATACCAATCGAGTTGTGTTTTGTTTTTTTTATCTAATGTATTTTTTATAAACTTAGATGTACGATGATTCATCCATGCACCCATACCTGCGTCACCCAGGCAAGCAAGCGAGAAGAGTGTAGCCGCTGCTGGAATAGAAGGGGAATGGTATGGATATTTATATGCACCGTAGACGCCTAAAGTAGCTACTAATAATGCACATCCGGTGTACCCAATAATCCATTTTTTTAAATTTTTTTGATAATTCTCAAGATCTGCTTTCACAATGGGAACCATTGCCTCGCGAACTTTCGGGTCTTCAGTTTTCAAAAACTGATTGACTGCCTGCTTTCTTTGCTCATTATTAGATAATACATCCGAGCCCAATATAGGTTTACATAGACCTAATAAAATTATTGCTAGTGAGATTTTTTTCACAATTATTCCTCTGAATTTATATTATATTTTTAAAATATATTTTATAATAACCTTTGTCTACCTTTTTGTCTAATACTATAATTATAATTAATACAAATATTGATATATTAAAAATTGTCTAATACTATATTTCTATTACTATTTTCAAAATAATGGTTGGTTATGTCGCAATATGTCAAGTTCGCATTTCTTTTTGTAATACTTTTATGCTTTAATAATAAGGCATATAGTAATTCGTTTTTGAGTTCTATACCTATATACGACAAATCAGGAAATGCCATCTACCGCACAGCTTGGCATTTAATTTGTGTACGCTGTATTGATGCATGTGCACATGAAAATAATGCAGAAACCAGTTAGCCTATTTGTTCTGGCAATACAATATTATTTTGGCCACGCTGTAGTAAAACAAGATCCGGATATACTAAACGTTTAAATGCTTCATCAGCACGATTCCAATTAACCAGATCCACGGTAAATGGTAGATCAGATTCTTCAAAATCTTCCTCAATATGTGCTTGCACCGATAACGGAATAGGTTCAATAAAACAAAGATCCAGATCAGAGAGTTTTCGTTGTGTGCCCTTGGCACGTGATCCAAATGCATAAAAGGTATAGGGATATTTTTTGAGAATATTCTGTAGAATATTTTGGTGCCTATCTTCTAAATAAATCATACAGTCAATCTTTCAAGCCGAGAAATAAGTTTTTCAAGTTCTTGTGAGAATATATCAAAAATAGAAACAACTTCATCAAGCGTTGCTCGTTCATATACATGCACAGTTAAGTTTCGTTTTTTTTGAAATTCAAACCATATTTCTGGATCATCGATTAACTTTTCTTGCGCTGCTTTTCTGAATGTATCTTTGGGTGATGCTGTTTCAAGTCCGCGCATGGCAAGCACACGTTTAAGGTATTTCCAGGCTAATTCATAGCAAAATTCAAAAGCTTGAACTGCGCCAGCTTTGTCTCTATCGTCACGCATGTCTTGCCTAAAATTTTCAAATACCGCGATAGCTTTTTTAAATTTTTCAAAATGTATAGTTTCTTCCACGATGAATCCTTCTACTACAAAAGATTATTATCTATACTACCTTGATAGATTTTTAGTTGCAATTAATTGTTTTGAATGCCTATCAAGATCTGATGATTTTCAAGTGCTTTAATAATTTGTTCAGCATTTTGATACGTAATACCATGCATCCCAATAGATTGTGCACTTTCCACATTATATGATTTATCATCAATAAAAATTACCTGTGTAGGATCAATGTGATGGCGTATGCAATAATCAGTAAAAAAACGTGAATCTGGTTTTTTGATCAATTCCTTGCCTTGATAATGTACTAACTGTGCTACATCAAAATAACAAAAAATATCCGGATACATAGTTTGAAACATTGCAAAAACTGTTGAGCCTAAATTAGAACCAATATGTTGTGTGTAACCCAAATTATGCAATTGTTTGACAATGGCAATAACCGATTCAATAGGTGTATATTCACATGCAATTTGTACCGTAATAGCAAGAAGCTCTGGTTTATTGGTTTTCCGTGCGTAATCTACTAATTCTTGGCTACTCAGTTCAGTGCGTTTAATATGGGTAATATGCAAAATATAGAGAATTATCAGTTTAATAACATGCCAATCGAGTGATTGTATTACACGCCATTTATGAGGATATACTAATATTTTATATACCCAGTGAACTAGTCGGCGGGTAAATAGCACTTCATGTACATCCCATAAAATAATAGGCGGTTTATTCGGTTTCATGTATTGTCCTATACTATAATTATCTGTATTTTAGTTTACCTATTATGTAGCGTATGTAACTTCTAGTTGTACAGCAACGGTCTCTGGTTTAGTAATATCAACAATTGAACCAGCAAGAGGGCGTTGTTTATTAACATAGGCAATTGTTTTTTTTATATCATTATTGGGTGCTATTATATGTGCAGATATTCCTTTTTGTGCCAAAAGATCTATCGCCTCTTGTACGGGCAAACCTACCATAGTGGGCCATATTACTTTATGTACTATGCCGGATGATATATAAAATATAGGAACTGTATTTTTTTGGAGCGTAGTATATGCGCGAGGATATTGTGCAAAGCACATGCCAGCTGGCCATATATGAGGTATATAATATAACATAGGTATAATACCTTGTTTTTCACAGATTCTTTGTATATCTGCAACTGAATGCTGTACACCCTCGGGCATAGAAGGCAATGTAGGGGATTGGGCAACTACAATAAATACTGATTGATGTGGTTTTACTATAGTTCCCACACGAGGCATTTGGCTCAAAATAGTACCTGGCGCTATATCAGGATCATGTTTATAACCGAGTAAACGGAGATTTAAAGTAGCATTGGTACTTATTTCCAGTGCTTCATGCACTGGCATACCAATAAAATTTGGCATCGATTGTGTCGATTGCACAAGCCATATATGGGTACCAAAGTAACCAATAATAAAAAAAATAAAAGGTAACGTCCAGCTATATGTATACACTATTGATGCACTAGTATGCCACTTATTTTTCCGCATGCATATAGGTTACAATGTTTTGTATAGATTCACCAATAATTTGTGCGCTTTCTGGCGAATAACCACCAGAGAGAGTCATGACAATAGGAATCTTATGTTCTTTTGCTTGCGCAAATACAAAGGCATCCCGTTCTTTTATTCCCTCTTTACTGATATTCATACCGCCCTCTGTATCTTTTTTGTATATATCAGTACCTGCATTATAGAAAATTAAGTCTGGTTTTTGCTCTTCGATTGCTTTTGGCAAATTTGATTTTAGTATGCCAAGATATTCATTATCGGTAGGACTATGTATATGTTCAAGATCAATAGTAAGAGGAAAATTATACTGAATCTTATTTCTAATGCGTTTTGAAACAATGTCGCACGGATAGTTATTGGCACCATATATATCAAAAACAGCAAAAATTCCTTGGTCAATCTCATATTCTAAAGTAATTTCAACACCATTGCCCTGATGCGCATCAAGATCTACATATAATATTTTGCATTTTGGATTTGTTTCCCATACTTTTTTACATGCAAGAGGAATATCAGGGTATACGCAAAATCCTTCGCCATAATTATCTGTTGCATGATGATAGCCACCACTAAGATTTATAGCATAGTGATATTTGTTCTTGGGCGATAATGCCAACTGCGTTGCTTTGATAGTACCATCGGTGGCATACCGCATAGAATCTAATAAATAGTGCTGTACTAATATATTAGGTAAAAAAGCAACAATCGGTAATTCAACAATCCAGGCAATAGTATAAGAAGAAAATAAGGAATTAATATATGATTCAGTCATGACTTTTTTCAGCTCATCGTCACTGATGCGTTCAGGTGTATGAAACTGATTATCAGTTAGATGCAAATGTGTTTGTAAATATCGTTTAACTTTACCATATTTTTTTGAATCAAAGGGATGCAACTTTTCTATTCCCCAAAAACCAATATCATACTTGGGGTGAAAATAGATGGGTAATTTTTCTATTTTTTGTTCTGCATATAAAGGTAATACCAGTAGACACAGAAGTAGATGTTTTACATACATAATAGCGCCTCCATTTAGTTAGTTCAATTATACATTCTTTAGATAATTTAATAATACATAATGTATAAGCCGGTATACATAAATCTTCTGAATTTTTATATAAATGTCCTACTACGCTCTTGCGAGCTTCGAAGGACATACTTCGCTTAGTTTGTTGCATATCTTGTCTATTTCATTTAAAAAATTGGCCCGCCATACGTAGCCTTCTACTTTGCTAAAGCTTCGTAGAATTAAGGCGAAGTAGATTTTATTTAAATATTTATACAATTCTTTTTTGTATAAAAGCTCTACCTGAATGCGATTTTAAATATTTTTCAAATGCAAGTGCTTTTAGTTTATCATTAAAACTACAATAAAATATTAATATCCAAGGACACCAATTTTTTGTATAGACTGATCC
>DASZEX010000037.1:0-26749 GCA_035940365.1 Candidatus Babeliales bacterium
TGTCAACCACAAGTTAAAATGTCCTCTTTTTTGATAAGTTAAAATGTCCGGTTTTTGAACAAAAAATATAGGCCTCCACGGCCGGCGGGCCGGCTTCACCCTACTCTCTTTTCCACGTCTTATCAACAACCTCGGAACGCAGGCGATAGGGTAGGTATTTGCCATCGTTCCAATGTCTGCTAGCTTTACTCACACGTCTTTGCTTTGTATCGACAGGAGGTGTTTTTGAAGTTACTTGAGGACGCTTGGATACGAGTTCTATGCCGAGTTCTATTGGACCGCTCCAAAAGGTTTTTGAGCCATCTAGATGGAGTCTAATAGTAACTATACTTTTAGGCTGAGCGTAACTACGGTTCTTTGTTACTTGGTACAACTGCTTTTCAAATTGAATGATGCCATCGTTCTGCATAATGCGTTTTTCATGGATGGAAAAAACATTATGGAGATTAAACTTCCTGATCGGTCTATGAATGTCTTCGCAACGAGCAGGTGCAACAGCAAATCGCTTATTAAACCAAGGTAGATACTCTTCCTCCAAATAACGATTTGCTTCATCTATCGTTGATATTTTGCGTAGGCCCATCTCTTTCACAAGGCGATCTTGATTGGTTCCATGATTCCGTTCAACACGACCTTTTGCCTGTGGACTATTAGCGTGAATCATTTTGACTTTCAGTTCATCGAGCGCTCTATGAAGCTGTGTCATTTTATCCTTCTCTGCGTTATTAATATTAACTTTATAAGGACCTCCATGATCAGTGTATGCCATATGTGGTATGCCGAATTGTTCGACATAGCGCCACATCAATCGCATAAGGTCTATAGTGGTCTCTTCCTCAGCAAAACGAGCAACAATTTTACCCGTTGCATCATCAATCGCAGTGAGCAGTGTACAATGTGACCTGCGCCCTTGGAACCAATCATGCGGTGACCCATCTATTTGTACCATGTGTCCAAAGTGTAACTTACGCTCACGCCTATTAAAAACAGGCTTATTCGTTCTATGTTTCCGTTTGAGTAAACCGTGCGTCTTTTGCCAATTTTTCACCGTACTCACCGACACACCTATCCCCAAATATTCGATCAGTTTTTCCTGAGCAAATGTAGACCCAAAATCAGGCCCATGTTCTTTGAGCCATTCAACTGCTTTAAGCTCCATTTCTTGGGGTTTCTTCTGGCGGCTTGGTCTGCCATAATTTCCATGGATAAGACCATTTGAACCAAATTCTCTGTATTTTTTATACATCCTACGAATCTGTCTTACAGATCGATCAAGATGCAATGCAGCGACCTCTTGCGATATCTCTTTATCAGACAATCGCTTCATCACAGCCCCTCGCTCTATTAGCTTTGCCATGATATCCTTTCTCATGTTGTCCTCTTCTTGAAGCTTGCTGGTTAATTAGTCTTTCCCAGCTTGCCTTAAAAAGAGGACATTTTCATTTATCAGATATACAGGACATTATCACTTATCAATAACAATAAGAAGGCTTTTGATTCCAGATCAAATTATGTTATAATTATTATTAATATAATGTTTATAAAGGACTATTATGCAGAAATTACTTTCAATTGGAATGCTTTTTTGTACAATAACTACCATAATACAAGCTGAGAGTAATCTTGCTCATATTCAACACTATGGACCTGCTCGGGAAATATTCGTGTATAATTTGTATTCATTTGTCAAAAATAATAACGTACAAGGTATGGAAAAACTTACTGAACAAATGCATACTTTAAAAAAATCTGATGATACCAATAATTTGGATAGCCGTACTGCTGGTTATATTCGCCATATACATGAGCGGTTTAGAGAAGAAAAAAATGAAGAAGCTATACGCCTGATGGCTCATTTTTTATTGGAAAGTGGCACATCATTTATAGATAATTTAGGCATGAATAGACATGAATATCTACAATGCAAGAATGATAATGAACCTCAATTATTAATTGAGGATTATCATAGTAACATGATGCAAAGCCAATGGGATATGGATGTTATTTTGCAGCAAAAAGGAATTGCAACAAGAGATATTATACTTCTTGAAAAGAAGAACTTATTTGAATCATGGCCTTTTCTTCCCTCAGATGTGCAGACAAAAATTTTACAAGAAACAGAAGAATTCTACAAGAGAGATTGTTGGTCTAAGAATTCACCGATATGCAAAACTCTTGAGGAAAAACTTAAAATTATAAAAGAATTACACAAAGAACAAGAAGTCACAGAGCAAACCGCCGAAAAAACTCACATTGTTCATTAAAAAAGTTTAATGAAGATTAAAGTCCTCAGCTGGTGGCACCAAAAGCAATCATTACATTGTTTTTATATTCTCCAGAATCTCCCCGTCTACATAGCTAATTGTGTAGTATGGATTTATTTCAAGAATTTTTTTAATAATATCCTCTTTGCTCAAATAATCGAAAGCTTACATTAATAGAAAGACATAACATACCTGCTTGCATCCAAAGATATTTCATGGCATATCTAATAGAGATATGTCCCCCATCAAAAAATAGGAATGTAATGATGCACTTCTTTTATTATGTATGTATAGGTATTATTGGATGTTTTATTACTATCACTGCAGATACAAAACCGGCCAAAATTGTAGGATTAATACAAGTAAGAAACGAAGAAATCTTTATTAAACAATGCCTGAAGGCACTGTCTTGCTATACTGATGCCATCGTTATTTTGGATGATGCTTCAACTGATAATACGCTTAATATTATACAATCACTTGCAAAAGAATGTTCTATTGAAAAAATTATACGAAATGCACAATGGAGTGATTGGGACGAGCGATCAAATAGAAATAAACTTCTTGCTGCCGCCAGATCAATTAGCGGGACGCACATGATTATTATTGATGCTGATGAAATGTTTACCGCTTGTTGTCTTGATAATAATTATTTGCGCAAAAAGATTTTAGCACTTCAGCCTGGTGATTCAATGGGATGTCAATTGATAAACTTATGGCGCAGTATTCATGTATACCGTGATGATAATTCCGTATGGGTTCCACGTGATATGGCGCGTATTTTTTGTGACAATGGCACTGCCTTTTATACTTCTGGTTATATTCATGATTCACCGCTGCCACGAGGTCTTACTGGTACCTATTACCCTTCTACAGATATAAACTATGGTATTCTGCACTTTCAATTTATCAATTGGGCAAATTTACTGGTTAAACAGGCATGGTACCGCTGCCTTGAACATATGCATAATCCCAAACGGCCGACACAAAAAATTAATGAACAATATGGAAAAAGCAAAGATGAAACTAATATTAAGTTCAAACAAACACGCACAGAATGGTTCAATTATCCGTTTTTTGATACCTCAATTTTTAATCTGCCAGAACAATGGCGAAAAAAACAAATACAGGCATGGTTTGATCAGTATGGAAAGAAATTTTTTAAATATTTAGATATTTGGGATATAGATTGGTTATAGGAGAAACAATGAAGTATAGTTTTTATTCAGCATTGATAGTAGGTATTGCATCATTACAGGCCAAAGATGTACCATATGCAATTACATATGAACTCAACGGGGGCCGGCTAGGTGATAATATACAATCATTCTCACAAGCATTTTGGTTAAGTTACATGCATGATATCCCTTTATTATTTCAGCCGTTTGAATATTCAAACCAATTAAAAGCACATTATATGTATCCTCATTATACTAAAACACATGATGCACACTATAAACAAAAAATTTCAGTCAAAGGTGATACAAAAAGACTTCCTTCCCTGCCAAAAGATTCTTGTTTATATGTAAGTAAGTTTGAAGAATTTCCTGGTATGGATTGGCATAATGAGGGTTTTATTACTGCATTATGTGAAGTCATAAGACCAGTCAAAGAATTTTCATTTGAACCATTGCCTTGTGATATGCATACTATTGCAATGCATGTACGCCGTGGTGGCGGTTTTTGGATAGATGATGATCGTTGCCGGAAAATAAGCCCACGGCACTTTCCTAATCTTGATTATTATGCAAATGCCCTGAACACATTTTTAAATATGTTGGATGGACCATGTTATGTATTTTTGTTTACTGATGATCCAGAACCGGCAAAACTATCAGCAGAAATCATGGCTAAGATCTTACCAGAAGAACGTGAACGAATTACTATTGATTTTCGTCGGACATCAAACCGGCATGATACCAATGTGCTTGAAGATTTCTTTAATATAATGCGCTTTACCTATTTAATACGTGCGCGGTCAGGATTCTCACTATTTGCAGAACGTTTGGGCAACTGCAGAGTATCTATTGAACCTACAAAAACCTCTCGCGGCAACCCGTGGGGCAACGTACATGAAGTTTGTTTTACGTTTTATACTGACCGTACTATTCAACATGGATCAATTGCAACCAAACAACTACCAATAGAAAAACTCAGACAAAAAGATATCTGCAAGGCAGAATTAGCATCTTATTTTATTGATTAATTATATTGCAGGACGTTATGGCTTATTACTATGACGTCTTGCTCTCTATCAATACAAAGAGACATCAATGAAATACATGGGGTTATTACTTGTATATATAGCATTGTCTTATCAATTGGCATATGCAAAAAAAATATACACAAAAGAATATATAACTAATCCGCACCAATCTGATGGATTTGGCTCACAATTTCAAAGCATTATAGCAGCAGTTGTATATGCGGAACTCAATAATAAAGAATTTGTATATACACCATTTTCTCGTATGGAACATAATTATCAAAACGATCCTTATTTTTTGGCAAAAAAAGAACAATGTATTAATTTTATAGGTAATGTTGAACTTAATAAAGAAATATACAATGCCAATGAGCATATTAAGTATAAAGCATTTTTTGATACCAATATAAAGATATGCGCCAACAGTACTGCATTACAAAAAATCAAACAAATATTCAGAGCAAATAAAAATAGGACTGATTATTTCAATAATAAAAATCTCAATATTGCTATTCATATACGCAGACATAATATACATGACAATCGGATAGATGGCACTAATACACCTAATCAACTTTTTTTGGATATTATTAATCAATTACGTATTTTATATATAACGGAAAATCCTTTGTTTCATATCTATTCACAGGGAAATACCGAACAGTTTAAACTATATGAAGCATGCGATATAGTAATGCATTTAAATGAATCAATTGAAGATACATTTATTCCTCTGGTATTTGCTGATATTCTTGTTACTAGCGCAAGTTCATTTAGTTATACAGCCGCACTTTTGTCTGATGGCATTGTATATTATATACCTTTTTGGCATAAACCATTGCCTCATTGGATATCAGTACATGAACTACTAAAAAAATAGTAAACTATTTTGCATTATAGGTGATTGGTATACACAAAATATCTTCATTACTTACTAATTTCCATTCATATCCCATACTCGTTAAAAATTCATCTACATCCTTTTTGAGGATATTGCATTGCTTCATATTAGTTTCATTGTACTCCATAATCATTATAGGGTGATCTCGCGCAATCATTTTTTGTGCACCACGCAGAATAGAAAGTTCGGAACCTTCTGTATCTAATTTCATAAAATGCACGCGCTCAATCTTATGTACTTCAACAAAAGTGTCTAAATCAATACAAGGAACTTTCCTAGTCATTTGAGGCTTAAACCGAATAGGATTAATGCCAATGGTCGACAAACCCCAATTACGGCGATCTGGCATTACCAGCGTAATAGCACCGGCATGATCAGTAACTGCTACCTGATGCACCATAACATTTTCAATAGCATTAAGTACAAGATTGCTTTGTAATACATTAACAGCTTCGATGATAGGTTCAAATGCATACCACATAGATAAAGGAAAATATTTTGCCATAAGGGTAAATGCGCCCGTTTGTGCTCCAAGATCAAACACAACGACAGGTTGATTGGTTGGCAATAAGTCATAAAATTTTTGAATAAGATGTTTTTCCCAAACCATTCCTTTTGACCAGGTATGACCAATAGTTTCTGATTCTGCATTTATGTATATATCAGGTAAGCCTTCAATAAGATTATAACGTAGAACTTTCATATCTGCTTGGATAAGAAATACAAAAGTAATGATAGCTACCATTACATAGATATTAATCTTCATTACTGATTCCTCATATTATTATATTTTCTATGCATTGTCCTCATTCATAACATAATACGTCTACCATGGCAAGTAGTATGACCTAATAAGTATAGAAAAGACATAATTTTTATATATTGTAGACATACATAGGTTTATGTATGTTTAATATTAACATAGATAGCTGGAGAAGGAATGAAGAAGTGTATTGTATTAGGCATTTTTAGTATAGGATTTATAGCTACTGTTATAGTATCATTTGATATAAGACCTACTGATAAAGCACTTGCATATCAATTTAAAATACCAAATCATACCTATCATACATATGCTAAAAATATATATTCTCAAAATGGAGAAGATGGTATTATTGAACAATTACTAAAAGAGCTAGACATACATAGTGGCACCTTTTGTGAATTTGGTGCTTCAAATGGTATAACATCAAGTAATACCTATAATCTAATCAAAAATTATAATTTCTCTGGTGTTGCTATAGAAATAGACAAATCTCGCTATGAGCAGTGTGTTTCTAATTATAAACCATTTACTCATGTTCAGGTATTTCATGGTGCAGTTTTATACAATGATCCAAACAACAACCTCAATGCATGGTTAAAAAAAAGCAAGTTGCCCTATGATCTTGACATTCTGTCTATTGATATAGATCATGATGATTATTACGTATGGCAAGGGTTAACCGATTTTATGCCAAAAATTGTAATAATCGAAACCAACCCCTATCGTGATCCAGTTTATGATGAACTACCAGGAAGACCTTCTGGAGAATATAACATTGATCTTTTAAAAGATTGGCATAGGCACCGCATAGCTGCGGGGTGTAGTTTTATTTCAGCAATCAAACTCGGCTTACAAAAAGGTTATATTCCAGTAGCATATACCGGCAATATTATTTTTGTACGCAATGATTTAGTACACCAATTACAAGAGTTTCCCTATATAATTTCAAGAAATCCTTATGATTACCTTACACTCTATTCTCATCTGGTGTTATGGGGAAATAGATGGATGAGCAATACCGGCCTTATTTTGAATGTTGCCATACGTGATTATTATAGGCAATTCAAAAGAAAATATATTGATATTGTATGGCTAAATATGAGAATGCACCAAATAGTAAACAATGATGCCGTTATTTTTTGAATTATATAATTATCTTTGATATATCTGAATTGAATGTTGTTTAACATATTCTGCATAACGCGTATTAAAATAGGTCGGATCATTAGTCTGACACGATTTATGCGGTATAAAACCAATACTATGCATATAAGTATCTATATCTTGGCATGAATTGACCGTACCTCGATAGTGTGTATTTTCAGCCTCAAGTGTTATATAAATTACTCGTTCTGCCAAATAAGAACCAGCACTTTTGGCAATATCTAAATCTGATCCTTGTGCATCAATTTTTATATATTCAATTACCGGATGCGTATCAAAAGGAAACAAGTCAAAAAAATCTTTAAGTGAAAAAATAGGTACTTCTATAATACGCTCAATAGGAAGATCTTTCGGCTCATAAATACTTGAACAACCACAATCATTAGAAGTTACATAAAAGGTTATATTCCGATTGCTTGATAATCCTAATGCACAAGGAATCAGAAAAAAGTTTTTGCCTATAAATTTTTTTTCTAACTTTCGCCGATGTTGTCTAGGACCATACAATAGTGAATTCACGCTTGCTGGATTAGGTTCAAAACCAAATACTATCAAATCTTGCTCATGTGAAAGCCAATATTGAGATATAGGTGCATCATATGATAATCCAATATCTAATTTAATATGTTTTACATCATCGGGAATGGCAATTTTCCCATCGGATCTAAGAGGAGTAATGTGAGATATCATTGTTTTTAAATCAAGACAGTCATCTGCACATAATTGTCTACATTGTATTATAGATATTCCTACAGTTAATAACCATATACGCAGTACAGATTGACTTACCATATACGTTTCTCCTTTTTTGATATAATGCATATTTTTTTTCATCTTATGGAGAAATGGTATATAAGTAAAGCAATAAAAAAATACCATTGAGTATATAATACATCATTCAAAAATCACTTGTACCTAAATCACTTGTACCTATACACAAATTGGTATAAGTTAGGTATTATTTTCATATAAAAAGGGAGTAAAAATGAAACGTATATTCTATATATATTGTATAATTTTCAGCACGCTATTAGCGCACGATTTTTCAACGGTATCTATTGATGAAGTTAAACAATTTTGGAACCATAGACCTTGTAATATACGCCATTCAAATAAAGAAGTAGGAACCTGCGCATATTTTGATGAAGTAGAACAACGGAAGTATTTTGTTGAACCTCATATTCCCTTATTTGCACAGTTTGCACAATGGAAAGACAAACATGTTTTGGAAATCGGCTGCGGCATAGGTACTGAAGCAATTAATTTTGCACGTCATGGCGCAAATCTTACTATTATTGAACTATCAGAAGAAAGCTTAAATCTAACCAAGAAAAGGTTTGATGTATATGGCCTGAAGGCCAATTTTATTTTAGGAAATGCCGAAGAATTAGATACTTTAATACCACAAGGCAAAAAATTTAATTTAATATGGTCATTTGGTGTTATTCATCATTCACCAAATCCGGAAAAAATTTTACAAAAATGTAATAAACTTCTTGCAGATGATGGTGAACTGCGCATAATGGTTTATGCAAAGCTCAGTTACAAAGTATTTAACATAATGCAAGAAACTGATACATGGGATTTTGCAGCACTTGATACACTTATAGCATTATATTCTGAAGCACAAACTGGTTGCCCTATAACCTATGCATATACCATAGAAGGCGCTAAAAGATTATTTAAAGATTTTGATATTGTTGATATATACAAAACACACATCTTTTGCTGGGACATTCCCAGTTATATAGCATACCGCTATGAAAAAGCATCTTGTTTTCAACATATTTCTGATGAATTTTTCAAAGAACTGGAATCTGAATTAGGATGGCATATTTTGATTAGAGCAAAGAAAAAAATACAGTAAAAAGGAGCTATATGTTCAATCAAATAGGTACAATACATAATTATTTTTTTCTGTTAATTTTTGTATGTAATATATCATTAACTAACTACGCTGCTGCATACAATAAAATTACCGTTATTGGTATAGGCAAACTTGGCCTATGTGCATCACTTTGCTTTGAGCAAGCAGGATATGAAGTAATGGGCATTGATATAGATCAGGCATATGTCAACAGCCTGAATAACAAAACATTTCACTCACTTGAACCGCACGTAAATACATTATTGCAAAACAGCATTCATTTTACTGCAAGCTGCTCTTTGGATGAAGGCCTTGCCTTTTCTGATATCTATTACATTATGGTTGACACACCTACCACACCTGAAAAAGAAGCATATGACCATGCAAAGCTTAATAGAATATTGTCAGAAATTAATAAACGTAATGTTGCAAATAAACATATTATCATAAGTTGTACCATATTTCCTGGTTACATACGCACTACCGGCAATGATTTAATAAAAGATTGCATACATACAACTCTCAGCTATAATCCTGCATTTATTGCCCAAGGTAATATTGTATATGGCTTACAATATCCAGATATTATACTTATTGGTCAAGGATCACCAGAAGCCGGTGACATAATAGAATCAATTCATCACAGGATATGCAAAAATACGCCGCAGGTATGCCGCATGAGCCCAGATAGTGCAGAAATAACCAAGTTGGCAGTCAACTGTTTTATTACCACCAAAATTGCATATGCCAATATGGTTGCAGATATTGCAGATAACACACCGGGCGCAGATAAATATGATATTTTATATGCCATAGGACATGATGCACGTATAGGATCATTATGCCTCAAACCAGGTTATGGATTTGGTGGTCCCTGCTTTCCGCGCGATAATCGTGCGCTGGGAAGTTATGCACAACTGGTAGGTATTGAACCACTAATTCCACAAGCCACTGATACTGCCAATAAACTTCACGCACATTATATGGCTAATAGATTGCTGGACGACAATCAAACAGTATATACATTTCAACAGGTTGCATATAAAGACAATTGCCAGGTACCTATTATTGAAGAATCACAAAAATTAGCAGTTGCCGCTACATTAGCACGTAAGGGTAAAAACGTTCTTATTGTAGATACTGAGCCGGTAATTAAAGAAGTACAAAAAAGCTTTGGCAATCTTTTTGAATATCAGATTATTAGTACTATCGAAAAATTATAAATTCATTATTGCCATAAGGTATTATCTGTGATATTTATACAAATAATAAGCACCTAACCCCAAACCAGCTAACCCAAAAATGTGTTCTTTTTTGAGTTGTGGACGCTTCCATGATTGCCAATATTGCACCATAGTATTATATTGCCCTATCAATTGTTCTTTTAATGGTTTATCGGGAACATTTAATGCAGCTAACTCATTTCCTCTACGCAACTCTTTTGTTGCATTTTGTTCATTTTCAGGTAATGGAGCTAAAAGATTATCCAAATAATCATATCGATCGGGTATATATGTACAAATTATTTTGTATACTGAAAATATTTTTTCTATATTATTCAATTCAACCTCTGATTCCTTTTTTTTGTTCTCAATTGCCAAATTGAGTTTTGTCTTTATACTTTCATCGTGAATGTTATTATAATAATAGTCATAAACACGAAAATCTGATAATGCTTTATCACCTGCTTGCTTAATTGATAACTTTCTAAAAAAATTTGTATCAAGAATAATCTCATTCGTTCTATAACCTGAGACTATATACTTGAAATTATCAAGATCTTCCAATGTAGGATTTGCTGTTAACGTGACAAGATACTCTATATCATCAAATCCTGTTTTAGTAGCTCGTGCTTTCCAGATCTCATACTTTAGGTTATTGTTATCAACAAATATTGTATAATGAAGAAAAGGATTTTCGATTTGTTTAATCCGTGGTGCATATATATGAACGCTTGCTTTTCTATCTACCTTAATAATTACATTACGTGGTTCTTCGGAACCAAAAAGTATTGTACAGCTATACAAAGCGATACACAATATTTTTAAACATGTTTTCATAATAATACCTTATTTATATCTTGCATCATACTAATTATATTGGAATACATTTTTGCATGTCAATATTTTAATTTCAACTGGTAAACAATATTAGATAATGCCTTTAAATAATGATGATATAAACAATAAATCAATCAATAATTGCATCACCAATATCTTAATATATTTATGTAAAAGTAACAATAGATTAGTATGTTATATTTTGCCAAATAGCTTGCGCAATTCAACTTTTGCTTGTTCAAGGCGCTTTTTGTCTTGAGGGTTTAATTCTTTACCGGCACGATTAATATAAAAATTAAGCATAGACATCGCAGATTGAAACTTAGTGCCTTTAGTTCTATTGCTTTCAAGTACTGCCTGCTTGAGACCTTTTGCTATTTCTTTTGCAAGGAAAAATAATTAGATACTTTGTTGACTTATAAACAAAACCAGCGTATATTTTGATCAATTTCTATATCAAAGGATAGTAATGCGCGCCTGCTCTTATATACTGTTATATTCGGTAGGTATCAGTATGTATTTACCGGCTATGTATAATAATCATTCTGATACATGCAAACAAAAACAAGTTATAAAAAAAGACCCTCCTCCATATAATGCAGTGCATCATACACAATCGTATATGCAGCATAACACAAAAGGGTTATCCCCCGAATATCGCTTATTACTTGCTTCATTTGTGAGTGAATCCTTTTTAGTTACTCAAGATAAAACAAACAATCAATACATAGTTTCATATGGTACCCGCGCTACTGGCACCAATACAGAAATACCATTTACCAAATATAAAAACACCGTTCAATATGCATATAATACAGCCCAGATGAAACGCAATAGTATGCATAGTAATGACCCAGAACTTATTTTGTATAACCATTATAATTATGTAAACCAAGCGTGGCCTTCTACTAATAAAAAGATGTTTTATTCAAAATCACTCTTACAAGCATTTGAACATGGAAATATGATATCATTGTGTATATTAACTCAGGAAAGACAACATACCCTTGCAGGAATATCAGCACATGAAAAAAAAGAAAATACATACATTCAAAATTCTAATAGATCCTGAGGAACGCCTATGAATAATACTTTGACTCAACAAATCCGTTATATTGCTATATATAAATAAATAATTTATCGAATAGTATAAGGTTTATACTTATATAAATAATAGGTACCTGCTGCACCTAAGGCTAATCCAAGCCCTGCAAGTCCCCATTTATGACGCTTTTCAAGTTTAGGCATAGTCCATGACTGCCAATAATGCGTTATAGCATTATATCTTTCCCAAAAACGGTTTTTTATGGATTTATTATATGATATATTTGGTTCAATCGATGAACTGATTGCCTGATTTCTTGCCTCCTGATTTAATAATTTTAAAGCATTTTGTTCTTCTTTAGATAATGGTGCAAGTAAATTATCTAAATATCCACGTTCAGATGGTGCATATATACAAATTATTTTGTACATAGAAAAAATATCAGATAAATTCTCGGTTTCTTCATTTGGGAAAGTACGCGACACCTTGTTAAAGAAATCATCATTAATCACAAATTGATTTTTATCTCTAATACCAGTTATATTCATTAAACTTTTGATTTGTTGAAGATATTCTGATTTAGGAGATCTTGTTGTATCAAAAAGACCTCTCCCAATAGGCCTTCCATGTATATCAGCATTATTTATCACATAACGTAAATCATCTTGACAAATACTTACTTTGTAAAGAAGTACACCACCGACATGTGTATTAAGATTTGGCGCGTAGATCATTACAGCAGGACATTCGTGCTTGCTTCTATCTAAACTTATAGTAACTTCCGGTTTTTGCTCTCTTGTATGTTTAACTTTGGGATAAGAGCATAACAATAGAGTAACACTATAATAAGAGATAAATGCTATTTTTAAATATGTTTTCATATATACCTTATTTAAATCATACATACATCTTACATTATATTGAAATATACTGTTAGATGTCAATGTTTTTAATTACAATTGACGAATAATATTAAATAATGATTTTAAATTAATAAACTTTCGAAAATATTCATAGCAAATGAGGTCTCTTATATATGATTATATCCAACTTTTAGCTATTTTTTTATATAGACTCGCTTGTGTAATTTATACAGGATCAATCTTCATCAGGTGACGGATAGGTAATATTAATACCTTCTACATACGCAAATGGTGTCATATAATGTGGTTTTGCCGTAGTTTTATTAAATTGCGGATTATGACGTGATTTGGCAATAGTACGAATATCAACTACTTTTTGTATACCAAATGCTTGCAGTATAGCAATAAATTCCGCCATCGTATGGGTATCGTAGTATGTTCTGTTTTGTGACTCATACATGTACCTCACCGAATATATACTATATATACTACATATATACATAGAGGTATTTATACCAATTTCACAATTCTGGTTTGAGGATAATAAAATGAAAGCACTTGCTGGTAGGTTGACCCGCGCTTAATCATTTCGCGGCCGCCCCATTGGCATAAACCAAGATGATGGCCAAAGCCATTACCCTGTATCATAATATTTTTACCCTTGCGGATAATATCAAAATGATAACTTTTAATATCGGGAATAAGTGAATACAATTGTCTACCAGAAAATTTCTTTTTGGTGGTTTTACCTGTTACCATAACTTCGCGCACAAGCCCCGCTTTGTCTCTCTTGGTAACTTTTATATCATGTATATGATGAGCACATGACACTAAATTTTTATCTAAATGATGCAAAAATTTTTCTATATCATACTGTGTCTGCCACTGATAAATTTTGCACCCTTTGCAAAACGGACACGCATATGATCGCGCCAAATAAGGCGCCTTATCAAAATCTATGCCCTCTTCTATATGCTTGGTCACTATACCGCCACAACAGCAATCAAACATAGCAAGGATAGGTTCATTATTATACATAATAACTATATTACGTGTATCCTGCACTGCCTTTTTAATTATTTCTGATGTATGCATACCACGATACGTTTGATGTGCATTAGTATTTTTAATATGATACAATCGTTTATTTTTTGATGCCTGCATAGCTTGCGCCATTGCATAGGTACGAATGACAATAGCAAGTACTTTATTAATTTCAAGCGGCCAACCAGGCCAACTTTCTGATTTGAGCACACAACATACATAGGACTCAAGATCAATACCATTAATACACAATGCATTTTTTTTGTCTGCGGTAAAAATAAATTCACCTTCATATGCATTGCCATCAATAACAATATGACCATCTACCGGTTTTACACGTACGGCAGATGCTTGCATATGAATATCATTAATATAAAATGTATTTTTTTTGTATATCACCTGCAATTGATTTTTTTTGATGCAATACATGCGTGAAGGTTTTGACATATCTTGTACAAAAAAATCTGAGGCAGATATAAGATTCCAGGTATGTGATGTACTGAGTGGATATGCATCAAGTAATACACGTATGGTAAATAAAGAATCTTCAATTAACGCTGATTCTTCTATACTTTTTTCGATAGATTGTACACTATCATACATGCGCTGGGATAACTGTACACAATTATCTGAAATATGCCAGCAAGCATCACACCATGCTTGCATCTGTTTTTTTTGCATGCGCTCTGCATTACCAATAACAGATACTGATAACCCGCTATCTGTAGAAGATACATGTAATGATCCATTGCGCTTTATACCATTAATAGTGACTGCACTACCAGGTGCTTCAAGCCATATAGCATCTTGTATTAGGGGTGTTTCATACATATATAAGGTACTATCTGTACCACTTAAACAGAGTATTTGCGCATCAAGTGTGCGCCGTTTAATACCATTAGATGATATAAGTGTAAATCCTTTTGGCGAAATACAATATAATGGAATCTCGTCATCTTCTGTTTGGATATGCACTATATAACCATATGGCCACTTACTTGCTAACGCACAAAAAAAAATAAAAAAAGGAAGGATATTATATATCAATTTCATGACGACGCAAAAAAGTAACAAATGATGGAGGTATTATTTTTTTAGTATCAAGCGATTCGTTTGCCATATGATCAGCATGCGTATTTTCTTCTCGAGGAATATGAGCAATGGTTGCTTTCATGCGCTGAATTATCTGATGTGCCAATACAAACAGTGGCTTTAACTGCACATTTTTTATTTTATATATTCCCTGTAATTGCCTGACAAGTAATTGGGAGTCAGAAAAAATTTCTACTTGGTCTTCTGGCATAATCCACGGTTGTAGTGTAAAAAGGCCAAATAATAATGCTAAATATTCTGCCTGGTTATTGGTACGTGTACCTAGACAACATCCATCATGAAAATGAGGAATACCATCTTTGACTATATATATGCCAATAGATGCTGGACCGGGATTATTTCGAGCCGCACCATCTATATATAACCACCAAATATGCTTTTTTTTATTGGATATCACCGACTTTGCTATATCAGGTTCTGCTGCAAAAAAAGATAACTGATATATACGCTCATCCATAGCACCATCCTTATACTTTTTCTGGCGCATATAATAATCGATAACACCCTTTGCATTGCATTAATGCTCCTCGGGAAATACGAAGCAAATCTTGATTGGTGATAGCATTAAAACAAACACTACAGGTATCATCAATAATAGGAACAACTGGATCATCTACTTGGGTACGCATTATCATATATTTTTCAAGCCATTCTGGTGGTACGTTTTTTTCATAAGTAGGTCTTTGGCTTATAAGGCTTGCAATAGTATGAGCCAATACCAGTTTTTCTTGAGTATAATGTGCTATTTTTTCTTCAGTCAATAGTACTTGGTTACCTAAACTTTGACTATAGGTACGCACTATGGCTTGTGCTTGTTCAAGGTTATTCCAAGCATTCATAACTTCCTGTTCAAGCGTTTGTTGTTCTTGATGAATAGCATCGAGCTCTAGTTTATAGGAATTATATTCTTTAAGTGAATGCACGGTATCAAGTTGCTTCTTTTTTTGCACTTCCCGCACATCCAATGCTTTCATATCTAATTCAAGCAGGTCTACTTCTTTGTGCAAATCATGCACCTGCTGCTTTAGCTGATTTTCCTTAATAAATAAAGCTTCTTTTTCTTGGTTGGCTGTCTGAAGTTCAGTTTCTATACTGATAAGCTTTTTCTGAGCGCTTCGGATGTTTTGATCTAATCCCACTAAGTCTAGGAGAAATTTAAATCCATTTCCACTCAAGACATTACCTCCGCACTTTCTATTAATGGTGGGCCCACCAGGATTTGAACCTGGGACCTCTCGGTTATGAGCCGATTGCTCTGACCAAGCTGAGCTATGGGCCCCCATTTACTATGATACAATCGTAAACGTCTCTCAGGATAAACTAATTTATTTCGCTTGTAAAATAGTTCTTTTATATTACCAAAGGTATCTTAATTTCTGAACTTTCAGGTGGTCAGAAATGCTCAACCAAGTTCTCTCACTATTGATCAAAGAAAACTTCAATCAATCAGTACAATAAACCACACGAGAATGACAATCAACTTAACACGAACCGCAAGTACACATACTTTTGACCATCCGAGTTCGTTCTTGTATAACTACTTTAAAAAGAGCCTTTGCTTCCGATGTTTTCAGCCGAGCAACCATAGCTTGCACATCCTGTATGAACTGCTTTAATCTATTATATTGTAGCTGTAACATTACAATGCCACTGAATCTATTTCCATAAAATTTTTGAAGAGATATATAGCGTGGATGCATTATGAGCATTTCATTTGCAGACTCAAGCTCCGAAACCTGATCCTTCAAAATAGCATTGTAAACCTTAATATCATCATCACTATGACATTTCATCTTATCAACCGAATGGTTCATCCATTCGGTCTCTATTTTTAGCAACGAGTAAAGATCCTTGTTTTCATACGCAACGGTAAGCTTTTTCATCGACTCTTCTTTAAGTACACGTTTTTCAATGTCTTGTTCTAAATCTGGATGTAACACACGTGCTAACTGTTTATATATACTCTGCACGCTTTTGCCCTGAAGCTCTTCTACTGCTTGCTTTTTTGCCTCTTTTTCAAGCTGTTTTTTTGTTTTTGGTGTTTGAGAAAATTTTTCTTTTAGATCTTTTACAGTCTCCCCCATTTTCATACATATATCTCTTAGAATATCTTCCTGCGAACCCATCATATCAACATCTGAAAGATCAATACCCTCACCAAAGATTCCTTTTAATTTTTCTTGCAGTTCTTTCTTGGCCTCTTCAGATTCTTGCGCAAGACTCTCGTTATATCCAACGTCATACACCGCTTTGAATATTTCTTTGACTGTATCTGGAATTTCACTTGGACAATACATTGAGCAAATTTTATTTACATTTTCTTTTAACCATTCCTTAAATATAGCTAACTCTTTTTTTGAAAAATCTTTTGTTGTTTTATAAAATTCATACGCAACAGTAAGACGCTCAGCTAGATGTTGTAACAGTATCATTTCATCGGGGCGCACTGTTGAGTGATAAAACTGCAATGCCTCATCAAGCTCATGTTCCATTTTTTCTCGTTGACTCTGCAAATCTTGTACTTTTTTAATCAATCGATTAAATGTTTTTTGGTGAGAAGAAATGGTAGCATCTTTCCCCCTTTTGGTACTTACCGGAAAATTCTGGTTTTGCATAATTTCCATAACATTCAACCCTAATTTTTGGCTTATAAGATATACTTAAATAACAGCCCTGCCTAAAGGCCGGGATTTTTATCATATTCCCAATATTGATACAGTTTTTCCGCTTGTATACAGGAAACCGTAAAAATAATAAACAAGTATGATTTTTTTAATCCAAATTGCATAAATTTCCTTACTATAATACATGTATCTCATACCTTAATACTAATAAGGATATATTTATTTGCCTTTTTTTCAATATTTTGAAGGCATGATGATAGAGAGAAATAACTACATACATTGCATTAGAAAATCCTTTAATCGCATACTATAACCCCATTCATTGTCATACCAGCCTGAAACTTTAGCCAATGGACCTTGCACATGCGTTAATAAACTATCAACAATGACTGAATGAGGATTACCACTAAAATCACTAGAAACCAGCGGTTCATCTGTAACTGAAAGAATATATTTCATCTGATGTTCTGCGGCTTTATGAAATGCTTGATGTATTGCATCAACTGAAATTGGTTTTTGATACATACAAATAAGTTCCAATAATGAAACTTTTGCCACAGGAACGCGCACCGCACTACAGAAAATGCGATCTGATAGTTCTGGTACTATTTTTCCTAATACTTTTGATGCACCAGTGGTAGTAGGAATAATATTTAATGCTGCAGCACGTGAACTGCGTGCATCTTTGGCCTCTACGTCAAGTAATACTTGTGAGTTAGTATACGCATGCGTTGTGGTCATAAAACCATGTGCAATATCAAACGTATCATGCATAACTTTAACCAGAGGAATAAGTGCATTAGTAGTACAACTACCAAGTGATATAATCGTATGTTTTTTTGCATCAAACTGTTTATCATTTACACCCATAACTATAGCTATATCTTCATCATGGGCCGGTGCAGAAATAAGTACTGTACGTGCTCCTGCTTGTATATGTTGTTCTGCCTTTTCACGTTTGATTGCTGCACCAGAACAATCAACTACACAATCAATTGCATACTGACGCCAAGGCAATTGGCTCTTATCCATTTGTGCAATAACATCTATGGCATAATTATCTATTATAAGTTTATTTGCGGTATATGTTACCTTACCTGGATAGATTCCCATAAGCGTATCATATTTAAACATATATGCGATCAGTTCTGGTTTAGCTTTACCTATATTGATAACAGCTACCACAATTTTTTTTCGTACTTGATCATCTGATAATAGAGCACGCAAAAAATTTCTTCCAATTCTACCAAATCCATTAATTGCTATACATATCATATGATTACCCTTTATACTCTAATAAGATATTATGAAACAACCGTACATCGGGTACTGCATGCAGAGCAATAGCTATTTTACTCGTTGCACCATGTGCGTGCCAATTGCAATGCATCATGAATCATGTGAGGTTCTTGGTTTGGTAATTCAAGAATTATGGGTATATGCATAACACGATTATGGGTAGCAAAATAATGCAAATTTGCACCAAGCAAGCCTTGACCAAGCATAGCATGCCGATCTATTTTGGAACCTAATGGATCTACAACATCATTTAAATGAAGCAACACAATAGAATCTAATCCTAATTGCTGATCAATATAATCAATAAACATATCAATTGCAGTAGGTGTATCTAACTGGTATCCATAGGCATGTGCATGCGCTGTATCAATACAAAATTGCACACGTTCGGGGAAATCCAAATAAGAGCGCAAATATACAAAATCATGCAAATCACTACCAATTAAATGATCGCCATGAGCAGTATTTTCAAGGACTAAAGTGATTGTATCTTCTTTTCTCATAACTATATTTATAGTATCCGCTACTCTTTTAATACTTTGCTGTTTATTCACTTCTATTACTCCCGTATGCAATATCAAATGAGTAAATCCAAGAGCTTTGGCTAATGCAAGCTCGCGTTTGAATGATTGTATTGCATATGATTCTGATAAAGCCAAATTAAGCCAAAATGAACCATGAGCAAATAATGTTTTAAAATGTTTTTCTGATAGCATTCGAAATGCATCAATTTCTTTGGATGAAGGTATAACCGCTCTCTTTTTGTATTGCAAAAAAAGAAATGACTGAAAAAATGGTAAAGATAAATCAATAGCTTGTTGTGCAACTGCTACTAATGAATCATGTACTCGTACATGTAACCCTACACGTTTTGGCATATATCCCTATAGACCAAAAATAGTATATAAATTATAGCTATATACGGATGCTAATGCATCAGCAACTATCCGTTGTATTTTTTGCAATTCCTGCAACGTATCAGCTTCAAAACTAAAACATAGCATCGCTTGGGTATTTGATGACCGCACAAGTCCCCATCCACTTTGTGTTGCTATACGCACTCCGTCTATAGTAAGCATAGTAAGTTCAGGTTTATTGCTACAATATTCATAAACAGTATTAACTAACATATTTTTATCTGATTCAGCGCAAGGCAAACGATATCTGGGTGAACTTATTTTGGCAGGAAATACAACAAGTATATTAATAAGTGCATTGGGGTCTTCATGCAAAATTTCTATTAAACGCATAGCAGCATAAATACCATCATCAGATTCATAAGAACGATCTTTAAATAAAAAATGGCAGCTTATTTCACCGCCCAACAGCGCGTTGTATTTATGCATATATTTTTTAATATTAGAGTGACCACATGGAGCCATTATAGAGGGAATATGCCATGTAGAAAGTAATGCAGGAAGTCCCGCTGATGCATTAATATCATACACTACAGTACATGCACCTGTTTTTGCTTGCATTGACTGAGCAAACAATGCAATAAGCTTATCCCCTGATACTAATATACCATTAGATGCCATTGCCCCCATACGATCTGCATCGCCATCAAAACCGATACCTACTAATGCATGAGATTCTTGTATTGCAGCACGCACATCGCGCATATTTTCTTCAATAATAGGATCTGCTGGATGATTAGGAAAATTTCCATCCGGTTGCGCATGAAGCGCCTGCGCATGTGCCCATCTCATTCGTTTTATTAATGCTGGCATTACTATTGCAGCAGACCCATTGGCACAATCAAATACCATAGGTAAAGAACTTCCTACCAAATGCTGAAATGCATTATATAACATATCTATATAATAATTAGTTATATCATGAGTAATCAAGGTTCCCCTACTGGCAGATAATATCCTTTTATGTTCATGATACAAAGATCGTATAATTTGTAATTCCGTACCATGTACCATATGAGAACCTAAACATATTTTAAGCCCATTATATTCTTTTGGATTATGTGATGCAGTAATCATGATACCTGCATCTGCATGCAATACTGATATAGCGTAATATAATATAGGAGAGGTACACAAACCAATAAAAATAATATTAAATCCTGCATCAAGTAATGATCTGCACACTTCATCTTTGATATAAGGTGCATGCGTACGCACATCCATACCAACTACAATAGTACGCACCATACTATTTTTATTAAGAAAATAATGTCCTATTGCTTGTGCAAGATTATAGACTTCTTCTATATACAATTCTTGTCCAACAATACCACGTATATCATATTCGCGAAAAACAACATCATTCATACTATCTTTCTGCAAAGTGATTGTCTGATATGCATTAATAAGATACGCTATGTGCAAATCATATTTTACCGTAAAGTATTATTTATGATACCACGCACTATACAAATACAAAACTTTTTGAGTTATGGTCATCTTCAAACGATTAATTTTAATCCATATCATTTAATTTGTTTATCCGGAAAAAATGGTCATGGTAAATCAGCATTACTTGATGCAATTACCTGGGCCATATGGGGACAAGCAAGAAAAATTGCTGCTACGGTACGCGCTGATCAAGGCTTATTGCGTCTTGGTCAATCTACCATGATGGTTATATTAGATTTTGAAGTTCAGCATACGTTGTATCGGGTCAAACGTGTATTAGAATTAGTATATAGTCAACCCAAAATATCACTTGAATTTGGTATGTGCAAAGATCAACATACCTATATATCACTTACTGAAAAAACAATACGCACCACTCAAACAACTATTGAAAAAACTATAGGCCTTACTTTTGATACCTTTATTAATTCTGCATTTTTGAGACAAGGAAATGCCAATGAATTTTCCAAACGGTCTGCAAAAGAACGCAAAGAAATTATTGTTTCTATTTTAGGTCTTGGCATATACGAACAAGTACGCAAAGCTGCGCAGGAAAAAATTAAACAAACAACTAGCGAAAAACAAACACTTCTTGCATTACAAAATCATAGGCTTGAAACACTCAAAGAGCATAAACATATAGAACAAGAACAAAAAGTTATTACTCAGCAGCTTACTGATATCCAAAATGATTACACCATTGCTACACAAAAGTTGTTGCAGCTTAATCAAGCAATATCACGCGTGAATCAAGAACTTTATATAAAAGAACAACATATGCTGGAAATACAAAAACTTACTGATACACTGCATACTACTTTAGAAAAAATTCGTACTGAGCGGAGAAATTGGCGTGAAGCACATGTATATCTACAGGCAACTCCGCTCGTATTACAAGAACAACAACGTACCTTGTTGGCTGAAAAAATTAATCAATTTCAGCGTGCCCGGCATAATCAATTACTATTAAAAGAAAAATCATTACATCTTCAAGATCATATTAATACACAACAACAGTATATAGATCAACAAATATATCTTCACCAACAACACATACTATCACAGCTAGAACAACACTATCACGAACAAAAATATAATGAACAAGAATTAGAAAAATTACATATACATATAGAAAATACCAAAACAAAATTGCAAGCAACATCAGATAATATCGCAAGATTTCGTACTATGTTGACAGAACTTGATCTTCATTTATGTAATAAATCTCTCTATATAGCTCAATTTGAAAAACGTAAGGCTTATTATCAACAATGGAATTCTCGCGCAACAATCTGGCGCAATCAGCACAGTATGCTCAATCAAAAAATTGCCTGGCAACATACCAACAATCCTAGTTGCCCTTTATGCGAGCAAAATTTATCTGCCAGCAGGAAAAAATTTTTACATATTAAATTTACTAAAGAGACTGCATATATACAACATAAACTCAATAGATTAAAAATAATAATACCTCAATTAAAAAATATATTGATAATTGATCATAGCTCTATAACAGAATTACAACAAAAAGAATCAGATCATAGTAAAATAAAATACGCATTAGATACTGAAATACAATTACAACAAAATTTATTACATGAACTGAATTCAATAAGTAACCAAGAAAATATTATCAAAACAAAACAAACATATCTTGTCCAAGAAATACAAAAATTACACACTATCAAACAAACACAAACAATACCGGAAACATTAAAGACAACGTATAAGGAATTAGAAAATGTAAAAAAAGAACTTGAACATATTACATGGGATATGAAAAAAATTATTTATAATCAAGAAGAACATGAACACGCAATTGCAGAACAGCAAAAATGTAATAAATTTCTGGAAAAAAAAGAAATTGATACATTACGTACAACGTTATATCAAAAAAAACAAGCCATACATATGCTCTGCCAATCTATTAAAGAATTACGTAAAAAACAGCACTATCTTATGCAATTAGTCCATGATATCCCACAGTATAAAGAAGACAAGAATCATCTTCAATCTGAGCATACTATTCTGCAAACTACTATTGATTATCTTACCAAACAAAAAGAACAAGTACTTCACAGGGCAGGTATACTTGACGCACAGCAAACAAAGTTGCAAAAAGTTGCAGAAGAATATGCAATAGAACAAAAAAAAATAGACACCTATGATTCTATTATTGCTGATTATAATGCTATTGCCTATGCCACCAGTAAAGATGGCATACAAGCACTTCTTATAGAAGAAGCATTGCCAGAAATTGAGCAAGAAGCAAATAGATTACTGAGCAAATTAACGCACAATAATGCGCATATCATGATTGAATCTTTGCGAGATCTGAAAAAAGGTGGTACCAGAGAAACACTTGATATAAAAATTTCTGACGCTGCTGGCATTAGAGCGTATGAACTTTTTTCTGGCGGAGAAGCATTTCGTATTGATTTTGCACTTCGTATTGCAATTTCAAAATTACTGGCACGCCGTGCTGGAACTACACTACAAACCCTCATTATTGATGAAGGATTTGGTTCACAAGATGAAGAAGGGCTTTCACTTATTATGGATGCATTATATGCCATTCAGGAAGATTTTGCCAAAATTATTATTGTATCCCATTTGCCCCAAATGAAAGATCAATTTCCTGTTCATTTTTATATAGAAAAAATAGCTGGCAGTAGTGTAGTACACATTATAGAACAGGGATAAATCATTATAGGCCCCTAATTTTTTCAAATTCTGAATATACAATATTTTATGTACACACAAGTGATAGTTTTGAATAGTTTACTGCTCCTTAGTAAAATTTTGCATATATTTTTCCAATAATTTTCGCGCCTCTGTGAAACTATATATTTTTGCAAATTTAAGCAACGGAAGTTGCGTTATATAATCTAAAGAACGATTGTCATTTGGGCTGTCTTTAATCCAGCTCACTAATCCAACATATATATTTGGATTCAGTTTTTTGTCAAAGAGTACTTGCAGCATATTGATTGTTTTTTCTCTATCTTGTGATGTTTTGTCTAATGCTGAGTGATACAAAACAAGCGGTATTGCATTTTCTGCATGTAATTCTTCACGTACAAGTCGACCTCCTAATGTATTTTTAAATTGATTTCCTGGCACGACTATACGAAGTCTTTTGTTTAATGTTGCAGTATCTATTTTTTTAATACCTTCAACATTACGTCCAGCAATAAGATTAACAATTTCTATAGTTCTTAATTGTTCTTCCAGATAATATGATATTTTTTGATCTGTACTATTCTGTTTTTTTGATAGAACGTTTTTTAATGCTTCTGTTGCATAATAGTTAAATATTGTGGCAACGTCTCTTTTTTTAACGATTTCTCGATAATATCTGTAAGTATAGAAACATATTATGCCAAAAGTGATAAGTAGTAACGTGCTTAATATAATTTTTTTGATAAATATCCTTTTCATTTATATGTATTTTTCTTTCTATCATAAGCTATCTTGAAATACAATATTTTCAGATTCATCAAAAAAGTTATTGATATACAATATGTTCTTGGGCTAATTTTTTATCTTTTTCATTATGAGTACAGCAAGTCATTGCTGCAGTTTTCCATAGAGCATTGAATGCTGATATAGTAAGTCCTATTGCTTGTATAGATTCATGTCCTGTTATATAGGTACCTATACAAGCTAAAAATGCTGGCATTACACCATATAATATCATGCTTTCAAATGCCATATGCTTATTTGTTTGTGTATTTTTTTGTGCATAACAATGGAGCAATTTTTCAATAGCATCTATTGCTAGTGATGTATTACGTATATCAATAATTGGTCGCTGCGGTGCATAATTGAACCCTCGCTTTTGCCAAAGTTTCCACGGTGTTTGATCCCACTTATAGGAAACAAGTGGATTATGCGAAAGATTCAGATACGCAAGCGAAGGTGTAGCGATCCATTGTTTGGTAAAATCAAAAGAGTGCATATGATTATAGCTTATATCTAAATTTGTTAAAGTTGTATTGCGATGTATCACATAATCTTCTTGTTCTTTTTCTGAATAATATGTTACTAAAGCAATAGCATTGTGTGAAAGGTTCAATGTTGTCAAAGAAGGGCATCTAAATATATACCATGGAATATAGGTTAATGCATTATGAGAAAGATCTATATGAGTAAGTGTATTACTGATAGAAAAGGGTATATGAGTAAATCCTTTTATAGATTCTAATTGCTTATGGCAAATAAACAATAATGTATCTGATAAGTCAATTCCCTTCTCATGCATTAAATTATCAATAGTATAAAGACTATTTTCCAATCTTTGTTTTTTTTCTTGTTGTTTTTTTAATATCATTTGCTGAGTACAGACAGGTGTTGTATGTTTTTGGTTTTTTTTATAGGAAGGAACCAGCAATGTATACAAGTGTTTTTTTGTATATTCCATTTCTGTCACAACATTAATCAGATCTTGATACATAGCCGTTTTTGTCTGACACGTATTGTCTTGCATACTATGTGCTATACTATAGAAAAAAATAGTGTATATAGCAAGGGAGCGTATTATAGTTTTCATATATTCAAGCATTATATTGTTAATCATTATCAGTACTATAAACTATATTATTATGTGCTGCTTGTTTTGCCTGTATTCTTTCTTCATGTGAAAGACCATACCGATATCCTGACATATAAGAACATTTTTCACCAATCATTTTACCAAAACATCCTCCACCAACACCTGCAACCATAGCGCTTACCAGTCCTCCTGTTACTGCCAATGGATAATTAGATGCAAGACCATTAAAAAGTATGCCTAAACCCAGAGATATACCTGAAAATAGACCTATATATGCACCTATAGACTTACATTCTTTTCCCCATTGATCTTTATATTGTGATGCAATAGCATGTTTACTCATAGATTCATAGCGCTCTTGCAGCATTTTAATATGATGTGTAGATAATCCTGTATGTGATACATTAATAATTGGCCACGGATTCTCATTAATACCGATATGACTCCATGCCGGAGTGTTTTCCCATATACATTCTGTAAGTGGATTATTTGATACATTTAGCTTTTGTATAGTGGGAAACATTTGCAGACATGCATCCACATCAAATGTTGTTAATGCATTATTTTCTAATATAAGTTTTCTACCTTGTGCAAGTTGAGGAATAGCAT
>DASZEX010000038.1:0-3140 GCA_035940365.1 Candidatus Babeliales bacterium
TTTCTATTCCGATTGCTAGAAATCATTTTTCTATAAAAGACCAAATTTACATTCGTGGTTTAAAAGCCGCATGGCTTGAACTCAATAAAGTTATTCAAACTGCCTATTGTCCCGCAGGCTCTGCGTAAGGTGAGTTATTTATACGCGATACCATTTACCAGTAAAATCTTGGCTGATAAGCCCTTGCATATGTAAATCAAATAAAATTTGCTGTACAATTGTGTAATCTTCCTGCAACAACAGAACTAATGCATCAATTGATTTTGGCTCACTACAGGCCTGCATCACTAGTTCATGTTTGGATAATGGTTTATTATCTACTGATATAGTATGCTCTGGTATATTCTGAAGCTCGTTTTTCTTATTAATTACTGTAACATAGCCAAATTCTTGCAAAATATCTTGGGCACAATGTACTAAATGTGCACCTTGTTTTATGAGTATGTGACATCCTTTACTCAACTGATCGTCAAAGATTCCTGGCAGGGCAAACACTTCTCGTCCCTGCTGCAATGCATATTCGGCAGTAATAAGTGCACCACTTTTTGAAGCTGCTTGTACTACTAAACAGCCACGGCTTAGTCCTGCAATAATACGATTTCGTGCCGGAAAATTACCTGGCAAAGCTTGCATATTCAACGGAAATGCACTCAGCACAATGCCACTATCTTTTTGTATACGCTCAAATAAACGTATATTACTTCTAGGGTATGGTTCCAATAAACCCGATCCTAGTACCGCTATAGTTTTACCTCCTGATTGCAGTGTTGCAATATGTGCCATTGTGTCAGCACCCAATGCGCCACCACTGACAATAGTAAAACCTGCATCTACCAATGGTGGAATTAATATATCTATAGCTCGTTGAGCATAGCTAGTTGCCTGTCGGGAACCAATACATGCAATACTGTGGTCTGCAACAGAAAGATCACCACCTTGCCAATAAAGCACACTAGGAGGCAGATGAATTTCTTTTAAATGTAAAGGATAATCAGAATCTATACTGGTAGTCCATGTAATGTGATGTTTTGCAATAAGTTCTAATTCTTTATGCAGCAGTGCCACATCAGCAAGTCCTGTATATATGGCGTCCGCAACAGATTGCGATACTCCTATCATATGCATAAGGTCAGATACACTCATAGTATATATTTCATCAAAACCAGTATAACCAACACGCGTAATAATCTTTTGAATAGTTGCTGGTCCTACACCATCAATCAATGATAAATGAAGTAACAATGTACGCATGAATATAGTGCCTATATACCTAGTATTTTCTATATTATATTTCAATTATATACTGTACTATAAAAATAAAAAAGTTGACAATAAATAAAATTTGTTTAATTTTTTAAGCATTACAGTATGCTTTTTTATTTTTAACTATATCAACAGGAAGAAATATGAAAAATTTTTATTTTTTATACATAGTTAGTTTTTGTTTGCAAGTACATGCTATGCAACTGAGTGATTTTGAATCATGGCAAGAAGAGATAGAACATTACCATAATAAGGCAGAAGAATCCTGCTTGATGAATAATCATATTACACATATACCAATAGAACGCATCAATGGCCAAATATTAAATAATTCTGAGTATGCATTATTACATGATATGCAAACAAAAAATGATACTAAAAGTTTATGCACGTTACTTCCTTTTATACCAAAAGAACTTATTAAAGACATTATTGTTAATGATATAGGCGAAGGAGACATACTATTATGGGAAGAATTTAGAAAAGATCCGTATGGTCGTGCTATGGTTAAATTATCAAATGCAATCCAATCGCAGCAAAAACTTAACAAACAGACATTTCCACTTTCTTTGCTCTATAAAACTCCCACATCGCTGCAGCAATTATATGGCAGACTAATACCTGCTTGGGTAGACGGAAAAGTACCAAATATTTCGCTTGAAGATGAATACACTATAATCCAATACATGCCTAAATCGCTGTTAAAAGATATTGGAGAACTACAAGTTATGTGCCAAAAATCTCCTTCTATAACAGAAGCCTTAGATAATGGCGTGCAATGCGCTTCAATAGGTTTTACTTCAGCCCTCTCTGTTGTAGGAGTAGTAGGACCAGTGATTACTAAGATATACAGTAATACTGATATTTTAAAAAATAAATGTCCTTCTACACTATCATATGCATTAGGTATTCCTGCATTAGTTCAGCCATGTATAACAGATGGCCTTGATTATTTAATATCTAAAGCTCAAAACAAACCTTTGTGTGATATGAATCAAAGAAAAGGTCATTATATATTACAAACCATTACTGGTTTAGCCCTAACAAGTGCACTGTATCGATTTACGGGTTCGCCTTCAGGCAACAAGCTATCACAAGAGGTATTATGGTCTGTTCCTTTTGGTGCAGCGGGTGCTTGCTATGGTATTAGATCATCATTAGCAACCAAAAAGTATACTGACAAAAGAACAATACGCGAGATAAAAAAAACTCGTATTATACAATAACGTTATTGTATAAACTTTCCAATAGCCAAAGGCACCTTGCAGCAAAGATGCCTTTGGTCAAAATAGATAGCAAAAACAAAGCAAATTCCAAATAAATAGATCTTTGACTTTATATAAAAATAGAGCAATTATTGCATTTTTATTTCTACATGTATTAATATGATAAAGAAATAGAGGTGCAATCAATGACAATCAAATATTACTTTATTATAGTATTATCCAGTATGCTTTTTATATCTGTATTAGCTTTGGATATAGATTTGAGCAATATTCCGCCCACTCATTGCCCTATTGAATCAAAACAGGCTGAATCATGTTGGCTTGAAAGAGCAAAAAATGTTGCATCTATTGGTGCTGCATTTTGGGCAACAACAATGAGTACTTCATTAGCACATGAGTTGGGACATAAAGTCGTGGGAAAAGCATTATTTCCTCCGCATACTTCAAAAATTACTGTACCTTTAAATCTATTCAAGTCGTCTTTAATAGAGTTTACTCCAAAAGAAATACAAAGCTGAAGTCAAGCATGAAGTGCAACACCTTCTAAATTCAGATTGAAAGATACCTCGGCAGCCGGTAGGGCTGACTTCACCCTACTCTCGTTTTTCTTTTTCAATTCATTTTCAAACACCTCATATGGAGTTAGAAAGC
>DASZEX010000039.1:0-30223 GCA_035940365.1 Candidatus Babeliales bacterium
GAGGATTTCTATTCCGATTGCTAGAAATCATTTTTCTATAAAAGACCAAATTTACATTCGTGGTTTAAAAGCCGCATGGCTTGAACTCAATAAAGTTATTCAAACTGCCTATTGTCCCGCAGGCTCTGCGTAAGGTGAGTTTATCATTATAAAGCCATGTAGAAAAATCATCCCCAGACCACAATGAATAATCTTCGCCAACCCAAGAGGCTATAGTATTTGTTTTTTTATAAACAAGTCCAGGCTTATTCTGTAATTCTTCATTTGCTAAATAGCCAATGTCTTTTTTGATCGAATCATGAAGTTCTAATGCATTATTTAAAGCTTTTGATAACAATACTATAAATATCTCAATATAATAACGGATAACATCATTTTTTGAGCTATACTTATTATTTTCAAAATAAAGAATAATTGGTGCTTGATAACAACAATGTACTACATCAAATGGCTCCTCAAGGGCTATGACTATTCGTTCTGATTCATTTAAAGGAAATATTATACTGTTTTTATTCATTTTATTATTAGAAGCCCCCAAACTAAATAAGGGGGCTTTCTATTTATAGGAATATATTAATTATAATCCACGCTTTTTCCACCATTCGTCAGTTTGAAATTCAGCAGGTATTTTATTTTTTTCTCTTGCTTCTCCAGGATTATCAAATCCATATTCTTCTTCTAAAATACGCCACCATTCATCAAAAAGAGGGTTTGGCAATTTTTTACCACAAAATGGGCAATAATCTATTATTTCTGCGCCCGGATGATTTAGAGATTTGACATAATATGAACGTTGCCTAGCGTTATATACCCATGGAGAAATGTTATTAGATTCGTGGATTGAATTTTCCATTTTTAAACAACAATGCTCTCCTTTATATGTAATTTCTTTATTCATATCATTCCCTATAAAAGATGTTTAATGCTTCTTTTAGCACTTTCTGCCATTGCCTGCGCTGTTTTTCC
Organism: Candidatus Babeliales bacterium; assembly: GCA_035940365.1. Classification (GTDB taxonomy): domain Bacteria; phylum Babelota; class Babeliae; order Babelales; family Vermiphilaceae; genus DASZEX01. Next base: position 967 of record DASZEX010000039.1, read on the forward strand.
ATGGTTTTTTGATCCATCTAGATTAGCAACTCCCATCCAATTCCCTTTTTTATCCCATACCTCAAAATGATCTCCAGCTATTGATGAGCTTGAATTTGCTTTACCATGCATCCTATCGGGAGCATAATGCCAACCCTCTTTAAACATTTCTGTCTCTTTTGATTTATCCGTAAACCTACAAATTGGGGCACTATCTTTTGGATTTTGTATTCCAGTTCGCTCAAAGCTATCTTTGAACTTCTGGCCAGATTGTGTATTAAAATATTCGTTCCAATTTCTTGCTTTTTCTTCTACCTTATTTTTTATATCATCACCAACTTTTTTAGTAAGCTCAGCGATATTTTTTATATCTTCTGCTATTTTTTTTGGGTCCCTATTTGGATCTCTATTAGGTCCTTTTCCATTATTACCAGAATTAGAGGATTCGTTCTTTTTAGCTTTTTCTGCACGCTTTGCTTGTTTTTTTTCAAGGTGTCTTTCTACTTTATTGCTTTCTTTTTGCGCACGCTCATGATGTTTTTGTATTGCCCTTTCTCCATTTTCGCGATACTTTTGGTCATTTTCAAAAAATAGTTTAACATCTTGAAAAGTACTTTCGGATATAGATCCTGGACAGTCTCTTTCTGCTGCCAATATTTCTTTTGCTATTTCAAGTTTTTTGTTATATCGCGTACGGCCAGGAGAATATCTTCCGCCATTTTCATATACCTCAGATGCCTTTATATAATTATCGGAAGCTTCTTTTGATCTAAATAGTTGTTCTGGAGTTGACCTATCAAGATATCTTTTTTCATAATACTGTTGTGTATGATCTTCTTGCGGTCTTGGCTGTTGAGCGTCAACCATTTTACGAAGAACATATTCAGCAGGCCAAAATAATAGATTAGTCCCCCACGAATAATTAGTATTACCACGAGATGTTTTTAATTGCGTGTTACCAGATTTATGTTCTATGCGTGTATTTGGTGTTTGTTCTTCCCAATCATGTGTGCCTTGCCGTGGAAATGAAAATGAGACACTTTCTGATCCTTTTACATCCGTTTGTCCTGACAATTGCTGAAATATAGCAACTTTTGCCAAGTTAGAACCATTAGTCGCTGGCTTTGTTTCTATAGGAGCTATAACTTTTTCAGCTATAAGGGCAGCATCAATTGGATGTTCTTTTGCTGCTTGGTGTGGAGTAACTACTTCTGGTAATTCTGGAATAGTTGGTAATGGCTCTACTTCTTTTTTAAGCCATGTTTTTGTGGATAATGATTCTTCTTTAGCTATTTACTATAATCCACGCTTTTTCCACCATTCGTCGGTTTGAAATTCTGCGGGTATTTTATTTTTATTCTCATCTGACCATGCATCTATTAGGTTGTATTCTTTTTCTAATACTTCATCTATTTTATCGCCTAATGATTCTGGTAATTTAGTTCCACACCATGGACAATAAAGTATTTTGTTACAGCCATTAAATACTAATCTGTTTTTATCTTTTATTACTTCATTTACCAGGTACATTCTTATATTATTTATATATTTAAAAGTAAGAGCACCTTCAGAGCTACGCTCTAAAATACCTTCCATGACTTCACAGCAATGCTTTTGGTTTAAAATGGACATTTTCTTCCTTGTTTTATAGCTTGTGCCAATTTTTCTGATAATGTTCTGCCATCTATGCTTATAATTGTTCTTGGAGCAGATCCTTCAGATCCAGCTTTAAATACTTCTATATGGTCTTTATGTAAACCATCAAGATACATTTTATCGCCTTTTTTTATGCCAATTTCCGGCATATCTTTAGTTGCACGGTAACCTTGTTGGCCTTGAAAATTTTTACCGTTAACTTTTTCTACACTTTGTTGTAATTTTTTACCAAATTCTCCAGACTTAAATACTTCATTCATGTTAGCAGCTTTTTGAGGCCTAGTTGCTTGTTTTTCAGCCAATCCAGCTAATTTGGAAGCATCATCTTGCGGATTGCGGTCTCTATTAGGTCCTTTACCACCATTATTACCAGAATTAGAATTATTCTGTCTTTCAGTCTTTTTTTTAGCTTTTTTTATTTCTTTATTATATTTTTTTATAACATGCGTAGCTTTGTTTTTTGTACCGCTCCAAACCATTCCCGACTTATCACTTTTGTCTAACTCTAATATTTCTTTAGAAGCATTTAACAATGCTGTATATCGTCTGCGTGTTGGTGAATTTCTTCCACCATCTTCATATGCTTTATACGCTGAGTCAAACTTTCTACTAGTCCTTCTTACTTCCGCCATTTCTTTAGAAAAATACAAATCATTTTTATCAAAAAGCGGATCTGATTCATCAAGAAACGGATTTGATAAATCTAGTCCCGGTTGATTATTTACATCTCTGAGAGGTTGCGGCTTATACTCATTATCTTCTTGTGGTCTTGGTTGTTGAGCGTCAACCATTTTACGCAGCATATGCGTAATTGGCGAAAATAATATATTGGTTCCCCACGAATAGTTAGTATTACCACGAGATGTTTTTAGATGTGTATTACCCGATTTATGTTCTATGCGTGTATTTGGTGTTGGCTCTTCCCAATCATGTACATTTGGATGATTAATTGGCTTTGATATTTCAGCTGTTTGTTCTGCCAATTGCTGAAATATAGCAACTTTTGCCAAGTTAGAACCATTAGTCGCTGGCTTTGTTTCTATAGGAGCTATAGCAATACCGGTAGGAGCTATAACTTTTTCAGCTTGCAGGGCAGCATCAATTGGATGTTCTTTTGCTGCTTGGTGTGGAGTAACTACTTCTGGTAATTCTGGAATAGTTGGTAATGGCTCTACTTCTTTTTTAAGCCATGTTTTTGTGGATAATGATTCTTCTTTAGATGTATCTTGTGTGGATTGTGCTTGAGTATTAGTTGTTCTTGTTGGTATCTTATCAAGAGGATCCTGTTTTTCTTTAAGAGCAGCAGCAATTGCTCCACTAGAGGCTATTATTGCCGAAATAACTTCTGGTGTAAGATGTATCGCAGGAACTAATAATGGATTTCCTTTAGCGGAACCACCGATAATCAAATCAGATGCGTTACCTAGTGCTTGGCTTGCTGCATTCAGTGGATTAGGCATAGATGTATTGGATGGCTCTGTATTAGAAGTAGTATTTGTTTTGTTATTAATACTTTCTTTTGTTTCTTTTGAGCGTCCTCTAGTTGTTTCTGATGGCGTTGGCGCTTGTATGGTATTTGATGGTGCAGTAGTTTCTACAATAGGTTTACCATTCCACCAATCTGACCAAGAGGCATATCTTACTTGTGGTGTTGGCTCTGATGGCTTTTGTGGTGAAGGAGATCTACGTTTTGGTGATGGCGTTCTATCTCTGGAAGATTGGCTACGCCAGCTAGGTACATGTTCATTATCATCTGTAGATGATCTTTCTCTTGTTCTTGCAAGTTCTTCTTTTAGGCTGCGATCAACCTCTTCAAAACTTCTTCCTGTATAAGGAACATCAAAGACGCTTTTATACGTATCAGATGAATATATACAGAGATGTAAAAATAATAATTGAATAGAAAAGAAATTATTTGTATAACGTTTCATATAAATCCTAAATGTGGTTATTAGATTATGCTTCATCTACTCCACAATTAGGCTTCACCTACTCATAATTTTTTATATGCAAAAATAAATAATATCTGGAGACAAATAACGATTGCTACTTGTTAATAAAAGATAATATGCATGTATAACTCCTGGTTTGTGTTTTTTTATGTTTGCTTAACAATTCATCCTGCACGGATTTTAAAATCATAAAAGATATACAGAAAAAATCAACAAGAAAAATATATAAAAAGATTTTATACTTTTACATACATGTTTAGATAATGCGAAGCGAATAAATTACATTATGGAAAACGAATGATTATTATATTAAACTTACTTTCTTGCTGTGTATTTTGTGCGCGCTCGCTTTTATCATATGCATGTATCATAGCAGCGGATGAGTGACTGGTTACTTTCATGATATCGCTATCAGCTTTCCAGCCAAATAAAAAGCTGGGCTCGTTAATTGCATATTAAATAAATGGCATCTGCAAAAAGAAAAATATATAGGCAATGACTCATAGGCGAGAATGCAAGATTGTTATATACTAAATTATCATACGTATTTTATTTAGTTTAGGGATAATTTGATGAATATTTTCTCTTGGTATATATATGTATTTTGTTTTGTGACAACCGTACATAGCTCGTACAGTGTGACTGATCAAACGAGTACTGCAATTCCTGATGCCTGTAGCATTGCACAGCCACCGCATATAACAGATTATATCAGTTCTTTATTTAATGCAGCATCTTCTTTGCCTATGCGTGCTGCACTTGCATTGGTTTTGGGTTTATTGCTTAGCCTGACACCCTGTATTTATCCTATGATTCCTATTACGGTGGGTATTTTGCAAGCAGGAAGTAGCACATCAATAGTACGTAATTTTGCTCGCGCAGGAGCATATGCATCCGGTATGGCTATTACTTTTGCTTGTCTTGGTTTGATTTCTGCATTTACCGGTAACTTGTTTGGTTCTGCTATGAGCTCACCATGGGTTATTTGCTTTATCGTGCTATTACTTATCTATGTAGCTGGCAGCATGATTGGCTGGTATGATATGTATATTCCGCGATTCTTACAACAAAGTTCTACCCCAACACGTGGCGGTTCATTGCTTTCTGCATTTTCATTTGGTGCAGCTAGTGGTACTGTTGCTTCTCCATGTTTGTCTCCTGGTTTGTTATTATTAATTAGCTTTATTGCTCAAGAAGGTAATATTGCTGCAGGCTTTTTAATTTTGTTTGCATTTGGTATAGGACTGAGCATTCCATTACTGCTTATCGGTACTTTTTCTAGCTCACTCAGTATGTTACCTCGAGCGGGTATGTGGATGGTTGAAGTAAAGCGCCTACTCGGATTTCTGATGTTATTCATGTGTCTTTATTTTCTCAAACCATTAGTGCCATACCATATAGTATTATGGCTTGCGGTAGTTTTGCTATTTTGTATTGGTGTGTATTATCAATCGCGTTATATTTGGCAACAAAAAACAATAAAACGATCATGGAAATATATACTAGCTATGGCTATCTATGGAGGAATATTATATGTAGCTGTACATACCGCCTATAAAGCTTTCACAGAAAAACCAACTACTATAGATGATACTTTTTGGTTGCATAGATTTGACCACGCACACACGCAAGCATTGGCTGAACATAAAAAACTTTTAATTGATGTTACTGCCCCCTATTGCACTATATGCACTGCAATAGAAAACAAATTCTTTTGTAATGCCAAAGTACGGGAATATTACTTAGAACAATGCGTGCCAGTAAAAATTAATGGTGCAGATACACATAATGAAATGCACATGCATATACTACAGACCTTCAAAATAATTGGTGTACCAACACTTATACTACTTGACCCAGTAACCAATACTGAATTGAAGCGCTGGGGCGCCGAGTTATATGACTATAGTGTTGAAGAGTTTTTGCATGAATTAGAAACATAACCTTGCACAAGTTTAGGGGGTGCAGGGGATGTTTATGGCAAAATACCCCTGCATAGTATTATTCTTCTGGATGTTTTGTCATCATTTGTACATTAGTTTTTTGGGAATATTTCAATTGTCTTTCAGGCATTGGTTGTTTTTCAGGAATTGATGGTTTTTGTGTATCTGTGTTATAATTTAATTGTATAACCTGCAGCTGTCTTTCCTGATTCGTATGAGGTTGTTGTTGCTTTAATGGTTCTTGTTCCGGCATCATTTGCGACTTCGCATTGCCTTGTTGTCCATTCATCGATACTACAACATTCACAATTCCTATAAAAAATACTTTATATATATACGTTCTCATTGTTTTTTCTCCTTTTTTAATTAAATATGATTATTGATTTTTATATGGTTGCTCATATATAGATGAATGCGTTTTTTCTACGGTTCCTGGCCCATGATGTGGTGATGCATAAAATTTTTCACCATAATCAGTAGGCCAAGTTTTTGGTGTTCCTGTTTTATATTCCAATTGCGGCTGTGTTTGTTCTATATATGTAGGATCAGTAGTTATAGTAGCAGTAGTAGAGGCATACGCCGGCGTCCCCATTGCTTGCTCCGGCGCACGATATGGTTCTGTTGATTCCCATTGGCGAGGTATTGCCTGCATATGCAAGCAATACCCTATGCTTATTACTACTATTCCTTTTTTCATGTCTTATTCCTATATTTATTCTTCAGCAGCATGTTTTGATGATGCTTTTAATCTTCTCAATCGTTCTCGTTCTGCTCTCTGTTCTTCCCTTACTTCATTTGCTAAATCTGCTTTCCGTTCTTGCATCTTCCAATATGCCTGTTCTTCTGGAGATAGACCTTCATCTGTAGATTCTTCTTGGCCTAATGTTTCCTGTTGTTTGCGTTCTTCTTTTTCTTTTCTTTTTTCTTCATTAATTATTCCAATTCTTTTTGCACGTTCTTTAAGCTTTTTGCCTGCATATTCTTTTGCCTTGCCATATTGAGCACCTAGCCATTCCCAACTTCTTTTTGGAGTAGATAGACCTGGCGTCCATGACTGTATAAAGCCTTGAATTGCATCTGCTAATGCATTTATATTTTCTTCGGTCGGCCTTTTTTGTGTAAGCCAATAAGAAAGTCGATTCCATTGCTTTTTGGCTGGCGCAGACAATGTATTCCATTTTTCTTTACCATATTGCCATATATCATTACCCATATTTTTTATTTGTTGCCATTTAGATATAGGGCTTATAGGTGCTTTTTGTATAGATTCTACCATCAATGGTATTTTTTTTAGTTCTTTAAGTTCATCAGCTGAAATACCATATTGCTTATAATATTCTTCTTTCAATGCTTCTCGAGCTTCTCGCGCTGCTTGCTTTTGAGCTTCCTCATATGACTGATAGGCACCTAAACGTTCTGCTCTGAGACCTTTGTATACTTCTGGTAATGTAGGTATATATGCACCAGCACCATATGCTGCACTCAATGCTTCTTCTTCAGGAGCAGTTAATATTCGCGGTGTTCTGGTATATTCTGTAGGTTTATATCCTTCTGGAAGTTTTTCATATGCTCCTAATCGTTCCTTTTGAAAACCCTCATATACTTCTGGCGATACTGGTTTGTATTGTTCGGCAGTCAATGCTTCTTCTTCAGGAGCAGTTAATGTTCGTGGCGCTCTGGTATATACAGGTGGTAATGGTTTTTCTGTAGGTTCATATATTTTTGGCTCATATATCTCTGGTTTAGGTATAGGTAATCGAGGTGGCGTTATACCACGCACTTGACGCGTAAACTCCCCTTCTGCAAGTATTTGCTCTTTTGGTTGTCTTGCTTCTTCTTCAATTAACCGAACGTATACTTTATTTGCTTCATCTAAGGCATTACTAACATTTTTCAATCGCTCTTCGTATTCAGGTGTACCTGGCTGAGGATATCTTGTTCCTACTATTGGTTCCATTTGCATACGGACTTCTGGATATGTTGTTGGCTGTTGTTGTTTTACTGCGGTTGAAATTGTAGGCCGCCATTGTTGTTTGAGTTTTTGCCAGAGGCTTGGTTTTTCTGGTGTCGCCGTTGTTGTTATAGGTTGAACTCTTTCAGTTCTACCCAAAAATTCTTGTACCCCGGGGGAATAATATGCTTCTGGCTCTACTATTGCTCCTGTTTCATATCGTGCTGGTTTTCTGCGAATTTGCATTGCTTCTTGCGCTTCTGCTAATGTAGTAGGCATTCTCCCACGTGTTGATTTTGTGCCAGTCGGGCCAGTCGGGATTGAAGGCATATAGCCACGCAATCGTTCTGCCCAGGTTGGTTGACGCATAGTTTGCATAGTTTCTGAAGGTTGTTGTTGCATAGGCACCAATCTTGCTGCACGTTCTTGTTCACGTTCTTGTTTCCGCGCAGCCATTGAACCAGGCATGACTAGTCTTTGTTTTTTGGTAGCTGTTTTTGGTTTTCCATATTTCCCAGGTTGGTCTGATGCTTGTACAATACAAGACCCAATCAATAGTACGATCAGTAGTAACTTTTTCATAGAAATATCCCCCATCATGATATTCTTATATTCTTTCACCCCTTATCATATAAAATATATATTTCAGAATGCAATAGTTTTTAAAAAAATTAACACTAATATTGAAAAATAATATCTTTAATTATACAGTAAAAAAGACGTATAAAACTTACTTTATACGTCTTTTTTACTGTAATCTGAAAATATTTATTGGACACTTATTTAAGCCAACCTTCTAACTCGTGAGGTCTAATACCAAAACGTCTATAATATTCTTCTTTCAATGCTTCGCGTGCTGCCCGTGCTTCCTGGCCTTCCTTTTTATATGCACGTAAACGTTCTGATCTGAGACCCTTGTATACTTCTGGTGATGTAGGCATATATTCTCCAGGACCATATGCTGCAGTCGTTGCTTTTTCTTCTTCCGCAGTTAATGCTCGGGGTGTTCTATAATATGCTTCGGGTTTGCTTGATTGTACATATTGTTGTTCTTCTAGTTCTTGTTTTATTCGTTCTGGTGATGTAGGTATATATGTACCAGGACCATATGCTGCAGTCAGCGCTTCTTCTTCTGCAGGAGTTAATACCCGTGGTGTTCTATAATATGCAGGTTTCATTGATTGCGCAGATTGCGCAGACTTTTGTTCTTCTAGTTTTTGTTGTTGTTCTTGTTGTTGTTTTTTTCGTTCGACATACCAACGCGGCGGCCTACCAAAGAGGCGTTCTGGCGTTCCTGATGCAGAGGGTTCCTTTGGTATATTTTTGCTTGCTGCAGCAGCTTGTAGTCGAGCCCTTACCAGTGCAGCTTCTTCATCCTTTAATTGTTGGTAGAATTTCTCTGCTTTGTAGAATTCCTCTTCTTTTCCTTGTCTTAATGCAGCCTGATAGGGACTTTCTTGTTGTTTCCGTACATATGGCACCTGCGGTCCCTGCGCCTGCGGTTCATTTTTGCTCCGCCATGACGCTTTATAAGCACCTTTTATCCAGTCGCCCCAACCTTGTTTGGTAGGATATGATGCATGTATGTTAATAACAGCAAAAATGGATAATAATATTTTTATTTTCATAATAACCTCCAATTAATTTAGATTAATGTTCTATTATAAATATACTAAATCATATATTTTATATGCAAGTATTTATAAAAAACTAAATATAATTCTTAATTTTTTGCCATTTAGACACTATATTTAGATGAGTGTATTACCATTTATTATTACGTATTGCGGCAACATCATCATCTGACATACCGGTAGAAAGATAATAATCAATAGGTTCTTTTTTTCTTATATTGGCAGGTAGTTTGTCTTTGTGTACTGCTTTATTTTTTTTCTCTTTTTTCTCTTGAGTATTAGATACCTTTATATCTTTTTCTATTATGTTAGGTAATTCCATAGGTATTAATGGTGGTTTTTGATTAGAGACATTAGCAGTCAAGGGTAATTCAACAGGTTTTGGTAAATTTGGTATGGAATGTTCTTTTTTAGATCGTATACATTTTATATATTGGATAACATAAAATTCCCAGTCATCACCATATTCATCTAGACAATCAGTATCACAATAATACCTATTACTATTATTAGTATCAGAATAAAGATTGAGAAAAAACGAAAATGATATAACATACATCATATATTTCATAATATTCCTTTATAATTATTGTACTGGTATGCGCCATCTAGTATGAATATTTTTTTTGCAATTGCAATGATTTTGAATAATAATCTTTACTGCTATATTTACAAACTACCTACACGCAAAAAGTGTGATAACGCAAAGGTAAGCTTAGTACCTAAAATAGCTTGAATTCCTGCACCTAATGTATTATGGCGATAGGGAGAAAAATACTGATCAAATCTATTGTCGCCATGTAATATACAATCAACACTATATGTACCTAGTGCAGCCGCCCATGGAAGCCCAGTCGCTGCCGCCACATAATATACGGATGGTATATGTTGATCAAACCCGGCAATAGGTAAAATATCTTTGGTAATACCAAGCATACCTGGCCATATATAGGGAAATGTAATGGCAATATCAGGAAATTTTTTCTGAAAATAATGCTGCAGAAGGCGTGCATTATACCAATTATTATGTTTTTCTTCTTGTGCATAGGTATACCACAAACTGGCACCTCCAAGCATAAGTCTATTACCTTCAATAAGCCGATAATAATGATAAATAAGATCAGTATCCCATACCATATAGAGTTTGGAAGGAAATATTTTTTTTACTTGTACATCTGATAATGGTGCAGAAACCATTAAAAATGTTTGTACATGGTACAATATAGAAGATAGATTACCTAGATTGAGTGCGCCATAATCCGCACATACTACAATATACTTTGCTTTTATAGTGCCATAGGGGGTTATTACTTTATTATGATCCACGGCAGTAACCGGTGTATCCTCGTATATTGTTACACCCAGAGCCTGCAATACAGCCTTCATTGCTTTGCAATAATAATACCCATTAATACCAAAACTATCTGGATACCACATACCGCCAGTGTATGCAGATGAACCAATGTGTGCAGAAAGCTCTTGGGTATTATATAAGGCACTTGTATAACCAAGTTTTTGGTACGCTGCGTATTCTTTTTGTATGTTAGTCGAAAATGAGCGGTTGGTATTAGATACTATGAGCGTATCTTGTTGTTGATAATCGCACGCAATACCATATTGTTGTATATTATTTTTAATATATTTCACGCCACCCGTTACAAAATCCCACAACTTTTTGGCTTCATCATTACCATAAAAATGTACCAAATCATGTAGAGATAATTCTGCATTGGGCGTAATAAAACCGGAACTTTTGCCGCTTGCACCTGCACCGCAAAAATATTTTTCAATAAGTGTAACGCGCAAGCCTTTTGCGACAAAATTTTGTGCAGCAGAAAGCCCGGCCATACCACCACCCACTATTACTACATCAGTTGTTATAGTAGAGGACAAACGTGTAACAGTATCTTGCAGATACCAGTGAACAATATCTTTTGGCAAAAAAAAGAATTTCATTTACTATCTTTTTTATTTTTGTTTTTTGACTTCTTCGTGTCTACCAACTTCGCGGTATCGCTCCTTTTTTTTATCTTTCAATGCACGCAATTCGCGATACATAACGTCAATAACACGATCAACAACATCATAAAATTCAGGTCCTTCATAGCTAGAAACTTTATCCCATTGAGGGGTTTTTATACGCAATTCAATAAAATGATGCGCATGCACCTTTGATGGCTCAAGTGTTAAATCTATAAAGATAGGTGTTCGTTCATTGGCAAGAAAATGCTCGACTTTTTCTAGTTGTTTATTGCAATAGTCTTCCATTGGCTGCGTTTTTTCTATGCCATGAAATACAATACGCTTATTCATTGTTGCCCCTTTTTTAATACACTTTATTACTTACCAAATGCTTTGCGCAAAACAAACACAATAGGTACTCCAATTAAAGTATACTTACTACGCAGCTGATTATCCAAGAACCCAAGTTGTGTTTTTTCCCAATAAGGCGGATGACCTACCGTTAATTGAATGGTAATTGGTGCTACACGAATCTGTTTTGCACGGTAAAATGTAAGTGCTTGTTTATTCTTATATAAAGGTCGGCGTGTAAGTTGTTCATTAAAAAACATAGTAAGTTCAGTTTCAGAAATCTGAAATTGCATACGCTCCCATACTTCATGTATCAATGGCATAATTTTACCTATATTTTTTCCCGTTTTACATGAAATAGAAAGTTTCGCTACTTTATCCAACAAATGATCATACAATAATGATTGTTGTTCAAGTAACGCCTTATGTTCATCAGTAACCAAATCTTGTTTATTAAACAAAATAATGACAGCTTTATGTTTTTCTTCAAATGCATAAAAAGCAAGTTTAATTTCTTGGTCGGATAATACACCTTCAGATCCATCGACTACTAGTATTACGATATGAGCAGCATCAATAGCACGCAAAGCACTTTTAACCATAAGTTGTTCAAGTGGATGGGTTACTCCCCTCTTGCGACGTATTCCTGGCGTATCAGTAAGTTTAATATCTTCTTGATAGAAAGTAACAAAATCAGAAACTGCCTCGCGAGTAGTACCAGGCATATCTGCAACAATAGAGCGTTCTTTTTTGAGCAACATATTCATGAGTGATGATTTGCCAACATTCGGTTTTCCAATAATAGCAACGCGATATGCATGGTCTTCAACAGAACCTGGTTCAATGTGTTCTATTTCTTTTATCACTGCATTCATCAACTCTTCAATACCACGGCCATGGGTAGCAGAAATACCATAGAGAGGAAATCCAAGCGACAATCCTTCATCAATATGTTCTTTTGTAATAGCATAATCAGTTTTATTAACTACTAAAAAGATCTTTTTGCCCATGCGACGTAATAATTTTGCAATATCATGATCTTCTGGTGTTAATCCAATGGCCCCATCAATCATAAATAATACAATATCAGCATTTTGTAATGCGTCCAATGCTTTAGTCCGAATTTCTTGTTCAATGGGATCTTTCGTTTTTGTAATGCTAATCCCGCCGGTATCGGCAAGTATAAAAGCACAATTTTGCCATTGAGTTTTGTCAAATACCATATCACGAGTCACCCCCGGTGTATCATAAGCTATGGTATGTGCATCTGAGGCAAGTCTATTAAAAAGCGTAGATTTACCAACATTAACACGTCCAACTATAACAACTATTGGTAATTGTTTATGTATACTCATTGCTGTGCCTCTTTATCTACTAATGTAACTACCCCCGGAAAATATTCTAAAATCAAATGTACCTTTGGCCATTTTGAAGCATCAGTAATATCAATTGATTTTTCACGTGTCGCAAAGTTTCCTTTATGATTTGTTTGTTGTATAATAGGTCTTGCTATTTTTGTATGGACAACAGGTATTGGTGTATGTATTGATACCTTTTCTATATCATGCTCTATCGATGCACTGTCAAATAGTGTAGTAATATGTATTAATGAGCCAAATACTTTCTGCACCGCATCATGCCATAAACATTGTTTAGATGCAAGGACATCAGAAAAAAATGAGAAATGCGATGGTAATTGTATCATTATTGTTTGTTCCTGCTTTTTATAATTAATCATCGCCTGAGAAAGAATAGAATGTAGATGCACATCTTTTTGGGCTATATATACAAGTACTGATGCCCATGATGGTTCTGATTCATTATTACTTTTTGCATCTTCTGTTTCTTCCTGTTCATCATCTTGCAAGTCGCGCGAAAGTATCTCTGCGCTATTTTGATAAGCCATACCCGATAAAGGTGTATCATCTCCGGAATCTTTTTGATTGTTACTTTGCCCTGAACATAATTGCAAAAGAACCATTTCCAATACGCCTTGCGGTACAGAACTTCGCATAAACCATTGCTCAGCATGATATAATGCTTCCATAATTTTCTGAAGAAATACCAAAGGAATTGTAGGGACAGTTTCTGCAAGCATTGCCACTATATGAGGTTCATTAGTTGGTTTTACACCATGAGATAACCATACCAATATACGACATATAAATAAAATACGCTGCCACATAAATTCAGCTGAAATAGTATCTAAGTTATGTTCTTGCCAAAAATGTAAAAATGCTGGTACATTACCTGCATAGGTTTTTTGAATCAACAATACAATAGATGCATCATCAATATGACCTAAAACCTGCAATACTCCTTCTTTTTGAACTGAACCCATAGCAAAGCGTACTTGTTCCAAAATATTTAGCGCATCTCGCGCAGACCCCTGAGCATGCATCGCAATATAACTAAGAGCATCGGAATTATATGAAATCTCCTCAGCTTTGCATACTTTGGTTAATAAATTCACCAAACAATCAGATACTATGGGATTAAATAGTAATGTAAAACATCGTGAACGTACCGTATCTATTATTTTTTCAGAATCAGTTGTTGCCAAAATAAACAATGCAGTTTTGGGTGGTTCTTCCAAAATTTTAAGAAATGCATTAAATGCTGCCTTACTGAGCATATGCGCTTCATCAATAAGATAAATTTTTTTATGACCAATAAGCGGAAGCAACGTAGCTGTTTCTATAATAGTTCTTACATTATCTACACCAGTATGAGAAGCGGCATCAATTTCTATAAAATCTGGATGTTTATTTTCTGCCATAGCCATACATGATACACATATACCACATGGTATCATTACATCACGAGGTTTTTTTTGAAATTGTGCAAGGTCCTGACAATTAAGCGCACTTGCAAACACTCGAGCCGTGGTAGTTTTTCCGCATCCACGAGGACCTGCAAAAAGATATACGGGAAAATATTGTTGACTATATAAGCTATTTTTAAGCATTTTCAGTGTAAGATCTTGACCAACAATTCCCTGAAAATTCCGTGAACGCCATTTGCGGCTAAGATTTAATTTTACACTTTCCATGCAATACCCTCTGTATATTATGGCACCAATCACTGATCTTTTATATACTTTGAATCATTTGTTTTATTTATGATTAATTATTTTTGCTCATACGTATATCAGTCAAAGAATAAAAAAAGAGAAAGTAGATACAAAAATAAAGATACCTTTGCTGCTTTCTTTCGAACCTGACAAATTATGCATCTTACTTTTTATCTACTTTCTCAACTTTATGACCAATGCATGTCTGCTTTTATAACATAGCAAATATTAAAGGATATATATACCTTATATTGGATGTTATGTTGGTGGAGAGAGAGGGATTCGAACCCTCGATGCCCCGTTAGGAACATACATGATTTCCAATCATGCTCTTTCGACCACTCAGACACCTCTCCCAATTTTGGTAATCTCAGGGATTTATGAGTTATTTCAAAAAACAATCATTACACCAAAAGGGAATTCTATTCAAAATCCTCTTCATCATCAAGAAGTTCAAGTTTAGCACTATCATCCATAATTGGTGGCATAATAATCACTGATTCAGTATCTTCATTAGTAGCTTCTACAGCAACAGGAACTTCCATTTTTTTATCTTTTTTACCTGCACGTTTTTTACTTGTAGGTATTTCTTCAGTAGATACTTTATTATCTCCTGATGCTGATTTTTGTTGTTTTTCTGTTTTAATCCGTTCAGCTTCTTTTTTATATTTTTCAATCCCAGCTTGTACCGCTTGAACCAAATAATCCATAACTAAGCCAATTGACCGCGCAGCATCATCATTACCCGGTATTACATAATCTACCAATGAAGGATCGCTATTAGTATCAACAAGCGCAACCACAGGTATACCCATAGCTGCTGCTTCTTTTAATGCCGCTGCCTCTTCTTTAACATCCACAATTATTACTGCTCCCAATGGCCAACGAAGATTACGAATACCGCCCACATTTTTTTCTAAACGATCAACAATCTTTTGAAATACATTGAGTTCTTTTTTGGTATAATGAGGAACCTTTGCCGATTTCTCAATAACATCTTCATGATACACAAGTCTTGTTACTGATTTTTTTACTTGACTATGGTTACTTAACGTGCCACCAATCCAGCGATGATTCACAAACGGCATTCCCACTACTTGTGCAGATTTTGCTACAACATCTTGGGCGGCTTTTTTAGTTCCTATCCATAAAATTTGCTTACCACTAGCAGCAACTGATTCCAAGAATGTAGCTGCTTTATCTATTTGGCGAGCGGTTTTAGATACATCAATTAAATGTATTTTATTACGTTGTCCCCAGATGTAAGGCTCCATTTTCGGACACCAACGCGATACCAGGTGACCAAAATGGACTCCCGCTTCAACCAATTTTTTAATCATGCAGCTATCCTTTCACTATTTAACTATTAAAACTACCTATAAAATTACCAAAAAATCAAAAAAAGACAACTTAAAATCTTCCTAAATACTCATATCCCTATAACTTCATCATGTTTTATAGCCCGCTCAAAACGTTTACCAAGTAAAAAAGCAGTTATAAACCATAAGCTTACCACAATAGCAAAGAAAAATGAATGCGCTGGCCAAAACAGTTGTGAGCTATAACTGGGCATAACTACATTTGCTATGGAACCACTTGCCCGCGCAAATTTGCTTCCAAATGCATCAATCCATGATTTAGATTTAAATTTAATATCTTTAACTGTTGGAATATAAAGACTTTCTCGGACCGGGTAACTAAATGCATAATTCACTGCTTTTAATGCAATAAAAGCAAATACTATAGCCTGGGAGGTACCACCTACCATAGCATAAAAGAGCAGTACACCACTTAATAAAGGAATTAATAATAAGCATGCCCGGGTTCCCAACCAAGAAAGCAAGATGCGAGTCCCAATTAATGCGATACATAATCCAATAAGATGAGAAACAAAATATACCTGAAACAAAAAAGCTGTTTTTGCTGAAGCATTTACATATTCTTGTGCAACTCCTAGGCGTAAATAACTAAATATAGCGGCAATAACTTCATAAAAATAAATAATACCAAAAATACCCATAACATATGGATATTTAATGAGTAAAAATAATCCTTCTAAAATACCTGATTTACGCTTTTCTTTACCTCGTTCTTTTTCTACTTGATAGGCTGCTTCATACCCATGTAGATATTGGCCTGGTACTTTTTTGATAAGCCAGAAAATAGTAATAGGCACACACAACATACAAAGAGATGCCATAAAAAAAGCTATTTGATGGGCAAAAATATCAAATGCAAATGAATTAAGCTGAGCACACCAGGAAAAAAACCACCATGCACCTCCAGCGCTCATAGCACCACCAAGCTTGGAAGCTGAAACCATAAGCCCATAATTTTTTTTAGCTGATTCTGGGTCATTAATTGAATTAGCAAAAGCCCAAAAAGTTCCTACCACAAAAGGTGAATATCCCTCTATCAAAAAATAAACTAACCAACCAAAAAAACGCATAGAATTTGGTTGAGTGTTCATCATGCCAATGGTCGGATGACCCACAAAATAGGCTATAGCTAGTAACATAATGCCATAAAATGTAGTATATATAACAAGCAATTGATACCTACGCACCCTATTAACTAAAAATGAATAAAACAAAATAGCAGGAATTAATACAATCATAGAGCTGATTTTAGCAGTTGGTATCCACTCACGGCCAACCACATTCAAAAAAATGGCATCCTTTAAATCTCGAGCAATAGTATATCCCGCAATAACAAAGAAAAATGCTATCGCCAAAAAGAGTAATTTTAATCTCTCTTGCGGCTCAACAATAAAAATACTTCGTAGCATAGTTCGCATTTGTGTACTCATTCGCTATATTCCTCATGGAGCTAAATCCTTAATATCCCCCATAAACAAATAGACCCTCTGTACATACCAGAAGGTCTATTTTCAATTCACTTATGCATTGGCTTTAATACCATTAACATACAATACGATTTTCTTTAATCGCTTTATCATAGACACGTGCAACATATATTGCTATAAACAGCCATGCTATAATTAATCCGCCTGAAACAATTGACACCATATTTAAAAACATAGCAAGACCTAAAGCACCACGAAAATCATTAACTATAGAACCAAAAGCCTTAGATCCTCGGCTACCAAACATTTCAATCCATGCTTGGGCTTTATATCTACTGTCTTTACTTGTTGGTATATATAATTGTTTAAGTGTCGGTTGGTTAAGTGCATAATTAATTGCTTTTGCAGTAACCATAATCCAAAATACAAGATTCAACCACATAGGATACGCCCAGAGAGAGATTACCGCGCCGGCAGTTAACAATGGCAATAATACCAATGAAGAACGAATACCAAGCTTATCTTGAATTTTATTAACACCAAGAAGTACACACGCTGTTGCCACTACCCCGGTCATCCAGCCATATTTAGCCAAATAAGCACTTAATTCTATCTCAACTGGAAAGGCCAGAGAGGCTGTCTTTTTAAAATGAAAATCAATAATAGTTACAATCGCTTCATAAATAGTAATAATAAGGAATATTCCCATTAAATAAGCACGAGTAACCAAAAGACGCAATCCTTCAAAAAAACCTGGTTCAGTATGGGATTCCTGTTCTTTTTGCTCGCCAACAAAACCAGATAATAGTTCTTTTGGCGTTGTACTCATAAAATAATACATAAGCATTACTACAAGAAACATGAGTACTGAACATATAGCAACAATAGGTGCACTTGTTGAAAATCCAAAATTCTTAGCGGTCAATACCAAAGGCCCAAAGATATTTCCCATTTGACCAAGCAATGCAATCATAGGAAATCCTCGTTTGGCAGACTCGGGCTTGGTTGTATCTACGGTGATAGCCCAAAAAAGTGCTACAACCAAAGAACCAAAACTTTCTACATATACATACCAACACCATCCCAAAATACGATCTGGGCTTGCTATCTTATTAACAAGACCTATAGTAGGATGCATAAATGCAAAAGCAAAAACAGCTGCCATTAAACCGTAAAAGGTTAATAAAGTATAAAATACTTTATGGCGCTCAAATGTATCAATAAGTTTACTGTATAGAATAACCAAAGGAACAATAAGAATAAGAGAAAGCATTTTAGCACGTGGCTGCCAATCAATACCTACCAAAGCGTTGAATAGACCATCTTTCATAGGACGCATTGTCCAATAAATACCTATAATAAAGAAGAACATTACTGCAAGCAGGGCAAACTTTCTAAACTCAGCTACTGTACCGAATCTATTTTTAATTGCTGAGACAACGCCATTTGACATAAAGTATTCCTTTTGAACACAAGGTTAATAAAGTACTCAAACCAAAACCATCATAATCTTATCAAAAAACAGACCATTTGTAAAAATAAGTCTTTATATTCAATAGTAAAGTCCTCCATAATTATTTACCAAGACCATTGACAAAGAAATCATAAAAACTACCCTTTTATAGTAGGGTATTGTGTATAAATCTTCAAGTAGCAATCTAAGTATTAATGTACTATGTTCCTGAACCTAATCCAGGACGTAGGTAAAGGAGCTGTAAGCATGTCTGATCCACTATCATCAACATACGTGTCAAGTCGCACGGTACTTGATGAACCACATATTCTTCCCTTACTGCCTCTGAAGAACGTAGTTATTCTTCCGAAAAGTATTATACCTATTATTGTAGGCAGGGATGTTTCTATTAGGGCTGTTGAAGCCGCTTTAAGCGGAAATCGTCTAGTATTTCTTACTGCCCAAAAAGAGGAAGCCATTGAAAATCCTTCTATTAATGATCTCTATACTTATGGTACTGTTGCTACTATTCTCCAAGACCCGGTTCGTATGCCTAATGGCGCTCTGAAAATTTTGGCTGAAAGTATGTATAGGGCCAAATTGGAATCATTATCATTAGATAATAATTATTTTAATGCAGTATATACGGAACTTCCGTCTATTAATTGTACTGAATCGGTTGAATTACAAGCTCTATGGCGTCAATTATGTAAAATATATATAGCCTATACTAAATTTGATGAACGAGCTTCAACTCACCTTATTGAAAATATTCAAACAGCAACAGATATTGATAACGCTACTGATACTATTGCTGTTCATAGTAATTTACCCTTTGATGAACGTCAGATTATTCTGGAAACAGTAGACCTGCACGAACGTATATTACTATTATGCAAATATATTCAACGAGAAGTTGATATTCTGCAAACAGAACAACGCATCCGAAGTCATATTCAAACACAGGTAGAAAAGAGCCAGCGAGAATATTACCTCAATGAACAAATGAAGGCTATTCAAAAAGAATTGGGTCGGGAAGATCATAATAGCGATATTGAAGACCTACGCGTCCAAGCAATAAAACTAAACTTGTCCCAGGAAGCCATGAAACGGGTTGAAAAAGAACTAAAACGTCTTGAACAAATGCCTCCTATGTCTTCAGAAGCAGGGGTAAGCCGTCATTATATAGAATGGATCCTTGCTTTGCCGTGGCAAACCAGCACGCAGGATACTATTAGTATAAAACAAGCAGAACGCATTTTATCTAAAAATCATGCCGGTCTTGGAAAAATCAAAGAACGTATTATAGAATTTTTAGCAGCAAAAAAATTCTCCAAAAATCTAGAAAGAGGCCCTATTATCTGCCTTGCTGGTCCTCCCGGTGTTGGTAAGACATCTCTGGCACGAGCTATTGCTGAAAGTATGGGAAGAGAATTTGTTCGTATCTCTTTGGGTGGCGTTCGCGATGAGGCTGAAATTAGAGGCCATCGACGTACCTATATTGGTGCCTTGCCAGGAAAAATTCTTCAGGCAATGCGCAAAGCTGGCACTAAAAATCCTGTTATCTTGCTAGATGAAATAGACAAAATGTCTCGCGATGTGCATGGCGACCCGGCATCCGCCTTACTGGAAGTACTTGATCCGGAACAAAATAAGACATTTGTTGATCATTTTCTTGATACGGATTATGATTTATCAAACGTTATGTTTATTGCTACTGCAAACGTTATTGAAAATATCCCCTATCCATTATTTGACCGCTTAGAAATTTTGTCACTTTCTGGCTATACAGAAGAAGAGAAAAAGCTTATTGCGCAACAATTTCTTATTCCACGTGGGCTCAAAGAGCATAGCCTAACCAAGACACAATTTAAATTGAACGATGATTTACTTATACGTATTATTGATGAATACACCAAAGAGGCTGGTGTTCGTCAATTAGAACGTGTTCTTACTAAATTAATGAGAAAAACAATACAATTGTTGCTTGATGAAAACAACCCTTGCAAAAATGTTAAAATTACTGAAGAACTTTTATTTGAATGGCTTGGCCATCCATTATTCAAAAAAACAAGTCTTACCAAGGCAACAAAACATATTGGACTTGCCACTGGCCTTGCATGGACTGAAGTTGGAGGCGATATATTAGAAATAGAAACATCAGTATTACCTGGTAAAGGAAATGTAACATTGACCGGACAACTTGGTGAAGTAATGCAAGAATCAGCTCAAGCTGCGCTTAGCTATATACGCTCACGTGCCAAGGAGTTGGGTATTAAACCAACATTCCATACGAGTAAAGATATTCATATTCATATACCCGAAGGCGCAACACCGAAAGATGGACCTTCTGCTGGTATTACTATATGTATATCACTTATTTCTGCATTAACACAAAAACCGACACGGGCTGATGTGGCAATGACAGGTGAAATTACCTTACGTGGTAGGGTATTGTGCATTGGTGGACTTAAAGAAAAATTACTTGCAGCACGACAATATAATTTTAATATGGTACTCATCCCACATGAAAATGAAAACGATTTGAAAGATGTACGCAAAGAGGTTGATTTAGGTAACCTAATTATTATTCCTGTTAAAACTATGGATGATGTTATACAACAAGTTTTTTTTGAAAATCCCCTTATTGCAATAAAAGAAGAAAAAAAGAAAATGCGCACGGCCAAGCAGAAAACTTCTATAAAAAACCTTGCGTAAAAAAAAATCTTGCATATGACAAATCACCTTATCTATGATGGCAGCATAGATGAGAGAGCTAGTAACACTATTTCTTTTAAAAGGAGTCTCGTATGATGAAGAAAAAACTAGCAATGCTATGCTCTGTTAGCATGCTTCTTGCATTACCTGGTTGCTGTGGCTGGAGATGGTGCAAGAAAAGATGCGACGATGAAACCTATGAAAGTGATCATGGAGAAAGAAAACATAAAAAAACAAAACAATACAGAGAAAATGGCGGCCGCAGAATGAAAAAAACTGAAACAGAAGAAACAAAATACTAAAATCAGCCATTTACAGAATTAAAGCGGCGTTGATTGCATCACGCCGCTTTTTTTATTAATTAACGAAGTTTGGTGAGTTTAATTAGCCCATATATTGACTCATTTTGTTTAGCTTCTAATATCCAAGATTTACGTTTTTCATCATTTGCCTTATTAAGTGCTATTAATTCTTGCTTGATAATATCGTTTGGAAAACCAAAATAAGTAAGGTGTTTTTTATAATACTCAACACTAGGTAGAATATCCTGTAATCCTTGTTTGTCATCCAACCGTACTGCTTCCATTACCGCATACGTTATATGGTCATTATCATATTCTTGCTTTCTTAATTCGTCTACATTTAAAGTACCACCGAGTGCATACCGCATGAGCACGGTTCTTTTGAATGATTCTCGTACATTATGATACATACCATTTAGAGGCACACTCAGCAACATACATATTGAAAAATAGTTGTTCATTATACGCATTTCTTTACCTTTCCTATCATTTTTTGCACAAACCTGATTTAGGATAAAGGAAAAATAAGAAACTGACTAGCAAAAAACACCGATGTTCAAATATGTATACGTTATTAAGTACCGGTTATTGCGTTTAAACTCTTGAAAAATCTACGAACCTTATATTTAACTTTTTCAAACCAATGTGAAATATCTCTAAATTTTACTTTAACGTGAGAAAAATCTGTATATAAGTCCTCTTCTTTGAGCCATTGAGTTCTTTCTGGATGTTCTATTTGATCTTTATAGAGTTTTGCAAGATTATTCATATATGCTTTTTGCAAAACTTCAATTATAAAATCATACAAGGCATTTCATTAGGCTTATCCTCGATTTGTGTAATAGTAATTTCAGTTTTATTGGGATATTTTTCTTCGACCATTGTTTTCAAATCAGAAAAAAAGTTTGAAGGAAGCTGCAAATCATAATACATCTTCAAAGGCATTTCACCTTGCTCAAGAAGAAAAGCTTTACCAAAGCTATGCCATGGCAATACCTTTAAAGTAGCATGTACGAAAGTACCATTCTCCTTTTTGGAAAAAGTAAATGTACACATCGAATAATAGATAACTTCGCCATTATATAGTGTTGATGCTATATTTTTCCCTTGAATCACACCTTCTATATAGGTATCATCTTTTATGATTAATGAAAGATCTACAGCATACATACCATAAGGTATACATGCCAAACCTGTGGATAATAAAATAGTTTTATATAGAAATTTCATGATGTCTCCCATTGATAAAAATATTACAATTTAATAATATAAGCCAATGGGATTAAATGTCAACGCTCATGTGGAAAAATAATTTATTACTAAGAACAATATTTTCCACATATAGAAATAGTGCTCTTTTTGGCACTTTTTATAGATTTATGGTATAGTACCTATAGAATTGCATTGGAATAGGGGAACATAATATATGGGCATAATTCTTCTTTTTTATAAATATATATCTATTGAATACCCAAAACGGCTACTTAAATGGCAACAAAAAATTTGTACCGATCTGGGACTTAAAGGGCGTATTATTTTAGGTCATGAAGGCATTAATGGTACCGTAGGTGGATCAACTGAAAATATCCAACGGTATAAAACTATTATGCATGCTCATGAACTTTTTACTGATATTATTTTTAAAGAATCAGAAGGATCTGCTGATCATTTTCCGCAACTTTCTATTGTAGTACGGGATGAGATTGTACGCCTGGGCATTTCCCCTGAAATTATCAGTGCTCAGAATGCAGGGGTTCACCTAAAACCATCTGACAGCCATAATCTTATTACATCAAACCCTGATGATCTTCTTATTTTAGATGCACGCAATAAGGTAGAATCTGATGTGGGGGCATTTGAAGGTGCTATTAAACCACCTATTAAACATTTTCGAGAATTGCCTGCTTTTATTGATGCCCATAAAGATATATTTAAAGATAAACAAGTTCTCATGTATTGTACCGGAGGTATACGCTGCGAACGAGCATCAAGTTATATAAAACAAATAACGCAGGCAAAAGAGGTATATCAAATGGAAGGTGGTATTCACTCCTATGTTGAACAATATCCGGAAGGTTACTTTCGGGGAAAAAATTATGTATTTGATGGCCGCATAGCTGTACGTATTAATGCCGATATATTGGGACATTGCTTGCTCTGTAATACATCATGTGATGATTACACTAACTGCATAAATGCATTATGTAATAAACATTTTATTTGCTGTCAGGCATGTATGACTAACTATAATAACACATGCAGTTCTATATGTCAGAATTTAGTTATACATAAACAAACAACACTACGGCCGCCAATAAAAATAGAAAATGCTATATCCAACCACTCTGAAAAAAAATAAGATATCATATGATACAGGAACGGATGTCACTAAAAGACAAAAATTGGTTTAAAACGGGCGGCCATGCCCGTTTTTTTTGTGCGCCAACCACCCCAACAGAAATGAAAGAAGCCTGTTTATGGGCAAACGAACATAAACAACCACGGTATATACTTGGTGAAGGTTCCAACATTTTAATTAGTGATGAAGGCTTTGATGGTCTTATCATTCAACCAAAAATCACCTCTATAGAACAAACAAACCAAATAAATGATACAGTATATGTAACTATTGGATCAGGGCTTTCTATGGATAATGCTATTCAATGGTGTCTTTTGCATTCTATAATTGGGCTAGAAGAATTTAGTGGTATACCAGGAACTATTGGCGGCTCTGTCTATATAAATCTTCATTATTATCAATTTTTACTTGAACATTTTTTGCATAGCGCTCAGGTTATGGATGTACATACTGGCATTACACAAACCGTACAAAAAGAATGGTTCAATTTTGGATATAATCAATCTACATTACAGCAGAAACATCATATATTACTTAATGCTACGTTTATACTCAAAAAAGTTTCTGATATAGAAATTGCCTACGCACAAGGTCGCCGTGCAGAAATTATACGTCATCGTATAGCTCGATATCCCAATAAAAATACCTGCGGAAGCTTTTTCAGAAATTTTCATGATGATGAAGTTACTATTATCAATAATGGCAAAAAGATGATTTATGTTGCCTATTACCTAGATAAAATAGGAGTAAAAGGCTCACTACATGTTGGTGATGCTATAGTCTCATATCAGCATGCTAATATGATTGTCAATAAAGGAAATGCCACTAGTACTGATATTATTGAACTAGCTCGCTGCATGCAAAAAAAGGTATATGATTGTTTTGAAATCATTCCACAACCAGAATGCCAATTTGTAGGTTTTAACTATAATCCATTGCTATGATTGCACAGTAAGTACTAATTCCCTATATAAACTGTCACAGGTAATACGCTGAAATATCGCATCTTCATATAGACTATAGTCTACTTCTTTAATTTTCTTGTTAACTTGATCAATCGTTAAATTTGCATTAGAGAAAAGATTTGTAGCCATATGCGTATGCAAAAACATATTAAATTTATCGGAATCTAAACATTCCCGCTTTTTACCTTCAACCAATAAATTATCAATTGTTTTAATAGCACTGTCATTTGAAACAAGTTTTTGAAACCAAGATTGAAACTTTTGTGACAAAGTATTACTATTCAAACCTTCAAATATAGGAAACATATGCCATTCTGTTGGTGTTACTGTTTCCCCCGCCATTTCACTAAGTTTTACCACAGCATTGGTAGAAGGAATCCAGGATAACCACCATCTATATTCAAGACCCGTTTTTATTTTATCAATCCTGCTCATTAACTTTTGTTCATAATCTTTCAATGTATTACTCGTTATATAATCAGCACATAATGGCATTATTGATACACTAGCAACAAGCATGATTCTAGCTATTTTCATATGCAATCCCCTTATCCCTTCGCATACTAAAAAGTATATTGTTATCCAATATACTATGAAAAAATCCACAGATATTATATGATATGTTTTTCAAACCAATAGGTAGCAAATAAAGCTACGGCCATATGATGCAAATAAGTGTTGAATGCCTGGCCATGTATTACATATTGTTTCTTTTTATTTTTACGCTCAATTTCATCACAGAACCAGTCTTTTGACCCTTTGAGGTTCAATGCCTGCATCATTTCTTTGTGTAACAAGTCTATAAGTTCTGCGCGAATTTCCACTGTTTTGCGTAAAATACCAAATTTACTTTTGAGTTCAGAAAATACCCGCTCCAAAATTTCTGCACCTTCACCTTGCATTACTGCACGAATCATCGCATCTTTTAATTCGCCTGCTTGCACAAAACGAGTAAGTACTTTGGCTTGCTCTACTTCTTTAAAACTATAACCGCTGGCTTTAGCTATTTTTTTAGCCAAAGTAGATATACCAGGTAACCAACCAGTATTTTTTAATAAAATGGATTTTTTTTCTATATCCTTTACATATTTTTTGTATGTTTTGGCATTATGACGCATACATTCAGCAGCCTTTACACAAATATCATCCGCGCCACTTGCATGTATATTATTAGACAATATCATGTAGGCTAGCAAAGCTGTACTTATATATCTCATATAAGATAGAGATTGTATTATCATAGAAAAATTTCCTTAATTTCTTAATTAATGTTATCCAACTATATACTCAAGGTTTATAAAAGAATGTTCATGTTTTTCAACATACGCGGTATTATTAAAAAAACAGCTATTCGCTTTATAGTACACTCTTATATAGATTAGATATACCAGATCTATTTTTTATTGCAAGAAACGCACAATCAGAATCAATTAAACAAGGTCTTTTTGAAAATTATTTTCAATCGGAAAAATTTTGGACTATTTTAAATATTTAGACGCCTCACGTTTACTTAATCCTGCCAGTGCATTATCATGTTCCATCAAAAATTGATATACCGCTGATGGGTTCGTTTTACTATATTCACGAAGAACCCAACCAATTGCCTTGCGAATAAAAAACTCTTTTTCATGCATAACTTTTTTGCAGTATATAAATAACTTTTCTTTATCAGTATCTTTTTTATATTTTAATTGGAACAATAATGCTGATCGCCTGAGCCACATATTGGGGCTTTCTATCCATTTATCCATAACACATATTAGTTCTGGAAATTTTTTACATACTATTCCTGCACCTGATGCTGCAAGATCATCTACCGTATCCCACCAACTATGCGTTATAATACAAAATTCTATCAGATCAATTATGTGAGGTTGCCATAGGTTTTTGTAATGTAATACTAGATCAGTAGCCGTATAATGATACTCTCTTTTTTCTTGTTGCCAACATTGCATAATAATATCTGTAAGTTGGTCAAGCGTATTAATAGGGTAGCTATTAAATAATGGTTTTTGCAATGCAACACGTAACGGTTGTTTAATGCCAAAAAAAGAAACCTTATTCTTCATGTACATGCTTTTTTGTATTGCCTGTTCAGCATTACGATGTAATTCAAACAAATTTGTTAATTGGGTAATAATAGAATATTGCATAGTATTATTATATTACTTAATGCTTGGCACATGTTGTACATAGCTTTGTTTTTCAGAAGGACTATAATAGGTTACCGTTCTGTTAGACATATCTACTCTATAATGCGATACTCCTGCAACTGCTAAATCATTGAGAAATTGCACAAAGTTAGTTTTTTTCTGTTGATGATCAAGCAATGCTTGTTTAACTTTTTCTGCAGAAAACTCTGAAGCAATAGGAACCAAAGTAAAACCTGCTGGCATTGGTGCATGATATTCGTCCAAAGTAGTTTGATATACTGCCTTATAAGCATTAGTCCAAGATACATTATATGAAATTACGCCTGCATCTTTGAGCACTTCAAACGTTTTTGGATATGGCCATAACTTCTCTTTTGCTTCTTTCAAAATCTCTGTAAGTTTTGTATGTATATCTAGCATTGAACTTCCCCCTATATAATTATTGTTATTCAAATAGAAATTTACCGATTGTTGTTTTTTGATAAAGTATTATAATAACAGTATAAGATATACTAGGTTATTAATCAAAAAAACCGTATATCATTGCATACATAACTAGCAATTACGTATGGTATATAGAAAATAATAACAAAGGATAATGGTATGTGTTTTTCAGCAAAAGCCAGTTTTATTGCCAACGCTGCTCTTGCTGTTTGTGGAGTGGCTATTATCAAAAAATCATCAACAAAAAAGCTAAAGCCTCTTGCTGCTATTCCTTTTGCATTTGCTGTTCAACAAGCACTGGAAGGCATGGTATGGGTTACAATAAACCATAGTAATACTGATAGCATTCTTCATTTGTTTGCCATGTATGGATTTTTATTTTTTGCCACTATCTGGTGGCCCGCGTACATGCCATGGGTATTCTATATTATAGAATCAGATAGGCAACACAAAAAATGGTTATGGAATTGCGTACTAGCAGGAATTATAGTAGCTAGCATAGCACTTTTATGCATGATTTTTATTGGTTATAACGCACAAGTAATAGATCACCATATTGCATATCTGTTTGCCAAACCATACATACCACAATCTCTCTATTATATATGCTTATTAGTATATCTATATGCAACAGCCGGCTCTATGCTCATTTCTAGCATACCTTATATGCGACTCTTTGGTTTTTTTATTATGGCAAGCTGCATCATAGTACACATTGGATGGCCAATTGCCTTCGGCTCTTTATGGTGTTTTATTGCTGCCATAGGCATGATGGGAATATATACTATTATTGCACATCAGGAATCTTTGATTAAAAAACGTTATTATACATAGATATGAATAAAAAATTACTCATAGCTGCTATTGCTTTTGGTTTTATTTTTATATTTTTATGGCAAAACAGAGGATATACTATGACACGCAAAGATCCACTGAAAAAATATCGCCAACGCAGAAACCCAAAAGAAACGCCTGAACCTTTTAGTCCCATAGCAGAAAATGAAAGACCTATTTTTGTTATACAAAAACATAATGCCTCCCATTTACATTATGATTTTCGTTTAGCTATTGGTGGTGTTTTGGTTTCCTGGGCAGTTCCAAAAGGACTTCCGCATACTACAACCATCAAGCGTCTTGCTGTTCAAACAGAAGACCATCCCATGGAATATGCAACCTTTGCTGGCACCATTCCGGCCGGCCAATACGGTGCCGGTACGGTAGAAATATGGGATCACGGCACCTATACAAATATTGCACATAAACCAAATGGCCAACCTATATCTATGGAACAATCTATTAAAAATGGCAGAGTTGAGGTTGAACTTCATGGCAATAAAGTAAAAGGTTCGTATGCTCTTATTTTAATGCGTAATGTATCTAATAGTAATAAAAAAAATTGGCTTATGCTTAAAATGAAAGCTGAAGTCAAGCATGAAGTGCAACACCTTCTAAATTCAGATTGAAAGATACCTCGGCAGCCGGTAGGGCTGACTTCACCCTACTCTCGTTTTTCTTTTTCAATTCATTTTCAAACACCTCATATGGAGTTAGAAAGC
>DASZEX010000040.1:0-13627 GCA_035940365.1 Candidatus Babeliales bacterium
TAATTTAGAAAGAAAACATTTTGATTTGAATGGTAACCCAATGTATACTGAAAGGGAATTGAAATATCTCTCAACTTGGTAGTTGTTTTTATGTCTATAAACTACCCCTAAAACTGTCTACCGTTTTGGGTCCACCTCAAATATTAATTTTCATGACTTGTGCATATTTGATCGAGGCTACCCATCACATTATTTTATGTTTCTTTTGAGAGAGATGAGTAAGTATTTTTTATTTAGGGTACCTGAAACAAGTAGTATTGGTGAAATACAAAAGGCGATTAATACGGGATTTCGGGATGTTATTACCGATATTGTATTAACCAAAGAGAAACTCTCCTATCTTACTGAAAGAGATTATTTATCACGATTAGAAAATAAGACTTTGAAGGTACGTGTTGTAGTCATTGATTTACCAGGTGGCAAAAAAGAGGTACTTGCTACTTCTTTGATTGACCAAGAAAAATTCACATATAACGATATATTTGCGCTTTATGGGATGCGCTGGAATGTTGAAGAACATTATAAATTTTATAAGTGCATAACTGAAATAGAAAACTTCAGTGGAGAGTCAAAGTTGGCCATAGAACAAGATTTTTATGCTACAGTGTTTACCTGTAACTCTGCATCATTATTGGCTCAAGAAGCTCAAGAGGAAGTTAACCAAGCTGCTGCAAATAAAAAAACTAAATATACATATAAAATCAACAGAAATATTTTGATTGGAACAGTAAAAAATGAAATTTTAGAGGTGCTTATTGGAAATCATGATCTTACAAAATATTGTGAAAAATTAAAAAGAAGATTAAAAAGAAGCCTTGTTGCCATAAGACCCGGTCGTTCATATAATAGGCCCACGCCTCGAAGAGAACGTAGACCTATTATTCATAAAAACTCTATGTGATCGCTTAAGTTGACGGCATTGGAGTCATAACGCCCTCGCGAAGCGAGGGGCTTGACGGTTATGAGCAGTCTTTGAGACTGCCGGTTAACTGATTTCTTTAATTAGTGGTTACAGTGTTTCTCTATTACCAACTCACCTTGGCTCTGTTGAGTTTTCAAAATTTTAAAAAGTGATATAGTAGCATCCAGTCAATGTATTCAATATTAAACTGGAGCTACTATGAAGAAAGAGTATATCACAGAAGTTGCAATGTCGAAAATCATAAAATTCTTGAGAGAAGTCAGGGGAATTTATGTGACAAGCATAAAAAAATTGAAAAATTTTATTGAAGCAATTATTTGGATTTCGAGAAACGGTGCACCATGGCGTGAATTACCAGAAAAATACGGCAAATGGAACAGTGTATTTCATCGTTTTAATGAATGGAGCAAGAAAGAGATTTGGCACAAACTACATCAGCATTGCATCGAAGATCCTGATCTAGAATATATTATGATAGATTCAACAATTGTTAGAGCCCATGCATCTGCTGCTGGATACAAAAAAGGACAACAAAAAGAAGAAGGACTGGGACGCAGTGTTGGCGGTTTTAGCACTAAGATTCATGCAAAAGTTGATGCTCTTGGTAATCCGCTACAATTCATTATTACAGCAGGACAGGTCAATGATATTACACAAGCGAATGCCCTCACAGAAGATCTCGATTTGTCAGATTGTCTTGGAGACAAAGGCTATGATAGCGATCCATTCAGAGCAGGCATTAGGCAAAAAAATGGCACCCCTGTTATTCCACCAAGATCAAATCGCAAAGTTCGCATCGAATATGATAAAGAGCTTTATAAAGAGCGTTATCGCATAGAGTGCTTTTTTTCAAAAATAAAATATTTTAGACGCATTTTTTCACGCTTCGATAAGTCTAAAAGAAACTTCTTTTCTTTCGTATCTCTTGTTGGAGCTTTGATATGGTTACGATAAAAACTCAACAGAGCCTTATCAATTGAAGCAAAAAATTTTCTATTTCCTTTGCACGCATCAGATACTGGTAAAACAACAAATCTGCGATCATCAGCACTAATTTTCATAGGAAGACAGCTGTTTGTACTAAAAATGAAGTGAAGGGTATTGTCCTTTGTAATTGGGTTTTTATTTTTTGCTTCAAAGGGTATTTGTTTACCAGTAATCATATTTCTTATTCTTGCTATATCACCTTTATCAGACGATTCACATTCAGATACATGTACTAAAGTCGAATTAATAAGATGGAATGTAAATCGTCCGCCAACAGCAATATCTTGTAGACTATTTAGTGGCGCAAAATGAGGTCCCAAAAGTTTTCCAATCATCTCAGCAAAAAAATTTTTACCTACGCCTTCACTTCCTATAAGAATAACTGCTGTATGAACTTCATTTGGTTTTTGAAAAATAAGTGCCAACCATTTTCGCACATATATATAGAGCTCTTGATTATTTGAACATATATTGTATTCTATATGATCCCAAAATAATAATCGGCCATCTTTGCCAAGGCCTTTGTCTTCAAGGGGTTTTGGTTCTATGCTAAATCCACGCCACTGATTATAACATCCATCTGCTTCTAATCTTTTTTTCTCTTCTGGGTCTAACATTGGAATACATACTATTTTTTCATAACGACGTTGGTGAGCATTTTTTAAGAAAATATCGGCTTTTGACTTTTTGCCTCCTGGTAAATCTACTTGTTGAGATTCGTAAAAATTTCTGAATGAATTTTTACTTTCATAATCAAAACTCCCATCTTTTTTGAATGTTAAATAACAAGTTTCACCTCCTTCTAGGCGGGCAACTGCATGTTTTTTATTCATTTCTTCCATGACAATATCCTCTGCCCACAAAAATTCTCTTAGTTTTGCATGTTTTTTTAATTCGTCACATAGATTGGAGAGCTCTTTATTTTCGCCAGATATATTTTCGTTATCTGTAATATTTTTTTCAAAAAGAATTTGTATGAGTTTATCAATATCGCTGCTATTTATTGTGTTATCGCAATATTTCTGTACTTTACTTTTTAATACTTCAAATTTATCTTTCCAATCTTTTTTGGCAGATTCCAAATTTTTACTTTTTTTTGATATACTATTATTAATATCCACTATGAGCCCTTCAATTCTTTGAGGGATGGCTTACGACCATCCCTTTCCCTTTTTTTTCAATTATCTTTTACTGTTTTAATAAATGATCTATCCAGTCTGAAGCTTGCCCACGAGTTAATTGGTCAAAGCTATTTTTATAACCTAATTTGTTCAAGTTTCGCCAATATGCATCCTTATCTTTTAAAATAAAGACATCTTTTTTGTATTTTTTTGCAAAATCTTGCGCAATGGAAAAGGCATAACTAAAATCTAAATTTTTAGCTATAATAACTCTTGGTTCTTCGGGTTTTATAAAGATAACCCTATAATATTTACCATTTTGTGGTGTAACTATTAGCGATATATTATCTTTGCCTTTCAAAGTATATGTCCGGCCATCTTTATCCCAATAGAACGATTCACCATACAGATCATGCTCAAGATGTGCCGATTGTAGTTCTTGGTTGATTTCTCTATCTAAAGGCTTGGATAGCTTTTTATTGGTTGATATTGTATTATCTTTCAATTCTTCTTCTGCATCGCGCAATAGTGTTGCTGAATTGCATATGCTATGATTTTTATCATTAAAATCTATTACAATACATTTATTTTTGTTAGGGAACTTTCTTAAACCACGTCCAACCATTTGCTGGTATAACCCGAGGGATTGAGTTGGTCTGGCAATAATGATGCATTCGGTTTCAGGGGAATCAAAACCCTCAGTCAATATTGCACAATTTAATAGGACCTGAAAATTGCCATTTTTATATTCTTCCAATATGGCATCGCGTTCTTTACTAGTCATTTTGCCATGGATAAGTTTTGCTCGTATTCCATACTTATTAAATTCACATGCGAGATTGCCCGCATGTTGTACATTGGTGCCAAAACATATAGTCTTTAATCCGTTTGCGTTTTTAATATATGATTCAACTATTAAGCGATTCATCTCCGGCGTATCCATAACTTGACTCAAAGATACTGCTTGAAAATCTCCATCTTTTGTTTTAACCTTTGAAAAATCAATATCAGTGGCTATTTTTAAACCTATTGGTTTAACTAAATATCCCTCATCAATAAGTTCTTTGGTATTTTTTTCATATGCAATAACCTCAAACACCTCTCCCAACCCCTTACCATCAGTACGAAATGGCGTCGCAGTAAAACCCAAGAGAAGTTGAGTACTATTGCTATTAAAACAACCAAGAGCTTCAATAAGCCTACGTGTATCATCCGTAGCGGCATGATGCGATTCATCAATGATAATAAGATCAAAGCCTTGCTCTATTAACTTTGACATAGTAGCAGGAGATTTTGCTGCTTGTATTGATGATATTACAACCTTCCTATCAAATTCTTTATGATCTTTATTAACTATTCCGATAGTAAGTTCAGGCGCTATGATTTCTAGCTTTTCTTTTGCCTGATATTGCTGCTCTTTCGTATGGCATAGTAGGAGAGTGCGAACACACATTTTTTTTATTAAATAGGCAAATATTACGGTTTTCCCACCGCCTGTAGCTATGGAAATTAGTAAACGATTTTTGCCACGCGCACGCCATGAAAAAATGGCTTCTATACAATCGATTTGATATTGCCTAGGCGTAATGGATATAGTTGCTGTTTCTTCTTTTTCTATTTCTCTTTTTTGATCTATTTGAAGATCTATGGGAATAATATGGTTAACAGGTGAGGCTATCAAATTATTATTTGATGTAGTATAATTTTTTAAATACATAATTTTTCCAATTTATTAGCCATGAGCCCATGTAATTAAACTCATGGCTATATCTTTTACGCTTCATTACTATTACTTATTTTTTCGGCATACTTCCGTTGTGCATATGTGATTTAACCCATTCTATGAGACAAGATTTTGGATAGAAAATTCTTCGACCTATCTTTATATAGCTGGGCGATCGGCCCTGAGACCTGGCTAAATATGTTCCATTTTGATTACTGAAAAGTCCCAAATTAATTAAATCATATGATGTTAAGAACTCAGGCATTGTATCAAATTTGGAAATAATAAATTCATCCATAAAAAGGCCTTCCTTTATTTGAGCCTCTCTATGAAAGATTGAAAAGAATATTAAAGATTTTTTATGTACAAAACAAAACTGTACACAAAATAGTATAAAAAATGTATTATGAAATTTGTGGGAGTCAAAGCCACAAATTTCATTTTCTTATATGGCCTAAAATAGTTAGCGTTATTTTAGGCTTATTTTTTTATTCTTTAATAATCATTTCAACACTTTCTTAGAGTTGCTTATTTTTTATATATAGAATTTACAATATATGATAACGCAAGAATCAATTATAATGCAAGTTATTTGTTTACTAATATATCGATCTGCAGGAAGTTTTATTAGCAATATTTTTTTATGGTCCAGGATAGAAAAAACTATAAAAAATAAACCCTAGACCATCAAGTGTATTTCAACAAGTGATAAAAGTTGTTCATACAATGAATTAAAGTTTTTTCCCCAACGCCATTCACTTTCCTTTATATGTAGATGAAGTTTACCTTTTACGCCATTAAATTTTTCGATACGTTTTTTGTAAAAATTCCAAAATGATTTTATGCCATCCGTATGTACCTCATTTTCAGAATTCTTTTTTGCATAGACAACTTCAAAATCTTTTTCATATAAAAATGCCCAAAAAGTATATGTATAATGGTCTGGTATTATAAGAAGTGATTTTTTTGTAACTTTTTCTTTTACAATTGACTCTAATTTTGTATTTCTAGGGGTTGAATAAATCACTGTACATACCCTTCCACCACGTTCAAAAAGTCCAAAAA
Organism: Candidatus Babeliales bacterium; assembly: GCA_035940365.1. Lineage (GTDB taxonomy): Bacteria > Babelota > Babeliae > Babelales > Vermiphilaceae > DASZEX01. The sequence continues at coordinate 5,819 of DASZEX010000040.1, forward strand.
CGTTAAACTTTGCTGATTTAAACTTCCTTTTTATATTTTTGTCTTTTCCATCAAAAACGGACATTCTGCCAACTTCAATAACGCCCCACAATTTAATATCTTCATTTTGTTGATGGTTATATATAACCATTCTGAATAAATTGTAATATCGGTTTACTGTTTTGCGATTTATGCTAAGAGAAAGTGCTGTTTGCGTGGCATCAATATCTTTACAGAAATGTTCTATTAGTTTCTCTAATTCTTGCCTGTTTAATTTAGATTTAATCATGTTTATAAGCTACATTGCTCTCATTAACTAAATTATTAGATCAATATTAACTTTTTGCTGTAATTGTCTTCGGCAGATGTTTTGTCATATGCATAAATCATTTTGCTGGATGTATGTCCCGTTACCTTCATAATTTCTGTATCCTGCACACCCTGCTGCTTAACCAATGTTACCCATGTTGCACGCAACATATGTGGTGTTACTTTTCGTTTTATAAAGGCATTTTTGCTTGCTTTTTCAAATGAATAATTAAGACGGGAACGGGTTACCGGTTTTCCGTTACGGGTAAGAAATACATAGCGGTCCATTCTTTGTGCATCAACGGATGCGATATACGCTTTTAGTTCATCCATAAAATATGACGGGTATGATATAGGTATCTCCTTTATGGTACCTCCGGTTTTGCTTTGCCTGAAACGTATGATATTTTGTTCAAAATCTATTTGTTCTATTTTTATATGTAATACTTCTGATATACGTTTAGCTCCCTGGAACATGCATCGGGCAATGAGTGAGTCTCTATAATTTATTGTATGTAATGCTTCAATAAAGCGATGCCATTCGGCTAATGTAAGTGCTTTTGTTGCGCATTTATCTCTTATCTGAAAAAAGGTTGGATTTGAAGCGAGCGTAGACGGCGTTGCTTTTCTGACCCACCCGTTACTTATACGGTCCAAATAAGCGGTAAATGATATATAGCATGCAGCATGAAGTTGTCGTGTACCCTCTGACCAGTCATCTATTTTTTTTATATAATCGATAACCATCTCATGCGGAATATGGCGGAAATGACCTATGGTACATTCATTGCCAGCAGCGTCTATTTCAGGAATAATTTTTCTACGTATCATATCAGTCATATAATAAGCATAATTACGCCGCGTACCGGAACTAAGATTGCTTAGCCATTCTTGTATTGCCGCTTTGATTGGTGTGTATTCCAGTAGTTCTCTAAATTCATTCTGATTGCGTATGTTTTCCATTTTATTGGAAAACAATTGTAGACTAGATTCTGTATGCTTGAGCACAGGGAGTTGCTCTTCTTCGTGCCTTATTTCAGTACATATTTCTTCAATAGCAACTATTTCTTCAGGACCTACAGTATTAACAGAAACATCTAATTGCTCGCTCTGTATTTCAGTAAGCTCATGTTCGGTTAACGGGCTCAATAATTGCTTATTCATTCTTCACTCAATATATACAATCATAAGTTAACATTTGTAACATACATTGAGTATATTATAATCACCAAAAAGTTATATACAATAGTGAAGTTTTGTACTTAAACGAGTTATTAAAAATTATTAAGGTTGTGCCATTAAGATTTCTATTATTTTTTCGTATCCCTTTGATATAGCAAATTTAAGAGCTTTATCCCTGCTATAATTATCAATAACTACTTTCAGCAAAATTTTGACAGCCTCAGGATTATTTTTTTCTACTGTCCACAACAAAAGATTTTTTCCAGAAGTAAAATTCATATTTGGAGATCCACCATTTTCTATAAAAATCTTAATTGCCATTTCTATTGAAGCTCCATTATCAACAAGGAATTCAATTATATCAAAAGGAATCTTAGGCGTGTTATTCAAGGCATAAGATAATGAATTTTCTTTCTTTTGGTGAGGTTCTGCCGTCTTGTTTATATCAGCGCCGGCATCAAGTAATAACTTTAATATTTTTCTAGTTAAATCATAATAATAACTATTAATTCTTCCTTGCTCGTCTATTGATTGCAAAAAATTATCAATGATTAAGAGGAGTGGATTCCAAGTAGTCTTATTAGATAATATAAAAATCTGATTAGGATTTGCCCCATATTTAATATATAAATCTACCATATCAAAATTTGGCATTCCTGCATGACCAAACTGAACTCCTTGTCTAGTCCCAGTATACTGACGTACCAGCAAATTGTACCATTTATTTTTCGATAAATCTGAATCTTCAAAGTTTTTTCTTATATCATAGTTTAGCTTTTTAAGAACTTGTATCATACCATCATTAAGATTATATGGAGAACGAAACATGATCTTATCAACAAGCAGCGCTTTTTCATCATCTGATAATTTTAATCCATGGTTAATAAAATCAAACATAAAATCAACATTCCATTCAGGTAACACATAATACAAAAGAGGTTCGTTCGAATACGTAATATTAGGATTTGCTCCATTATTAAGAAGTTCTTTAGCAGCTTGATATTTCTTGGTTAATATTGCAAATAGAAGTGGGGGCTGATTTGCAAGACCTATATTAACATCTGCTCCTAATTTTACAGCATTTTTGATATCTTCTGGTGAATCATTAATTATCGCTTGGTGTAAAAAATCTTTTTGCGATAATTTTCCTGGATTAATATATTGTTCAAGCTTTTCACTTGTTTTAGGATATATATCTAATTTATCAAAAGTAGTTATTTCGAGAATATATTCTTGTCCAACAACGGGTTCTTTGAATAAACAAATACCTTTTTCATCTTGCACTAAATTGTTTTTTACAGGAATCTGACTGATACACTTTTTTTTAATATTATGTATTATCAAATTAGTATCTAATGAGCCCCTGTTTCCTATTCCTATACTGATGCCTTCTTTTGAATTTCCATCCCTAATAGGTATTATTGCTTCTTGTAATGAAATTATTGTTTTTGCAGGTAAAGTTATCAAGGTGCTATCTTTACCTCCTTTGGGATAATTAAGATTTATATCTAAATTTCTAATGCCTGTATCAATTGATTTTATATTGAGAATTTTAATATTAACCTTAGAAGGGTACGCTAAGCTTAAATTTTGATTTGTGTTGTTTATAACTTCAGAAATATATATGGATGAATAGATGTTTATAAATAATATAGAATATACAACTAATATCGATTTAAAATACTGCATAAGCACTCCTCTATCTATACAAATATCTTTCATAACAATAATAGAAATATTATTTCAATTATTTCAAATAAGTTGTACTTTTTTATTGTTGGTTATTCATCATGTATGCAAATATTTGAGAGTCTTGATCCAATACCTTCAAAAAAGGATTTTGGCTTATAGCTGATAATATTTTTTCTTGTTCTTCTATAGGTAATGATTTGAATTGCTTCATACATAATGCAATTTGTTTTGTGTTATCGGCATCTTTTTGCTTGCGCTTACTTTCAGTCTTAATTGCAGCCGCATATACTTCTTTTGTATTTGGTGATGCTAATTTAGTTATCTTTTTGAATATGCAGACGCCCGTATCATTGTTGTAATCAAACTTAATAGAAAGATCTGTTTTTTTATTTATTTCATTAATACCTGGCTTCAGGTAACGGAGAACCTCGGACGGAAAATAGTTTTGTGCACCTTCACGTTTTTCAAACGTTAGCTTTTCTGCCAAAGACTGTATATTGATAGCCCATTCATGCCTATCCTTAAAATTTTTTACCAGAATCTCATATAAACGTGCTGATGAAGTTTTGTGCAATCTTTTATACTGCTCAAAATCAATCAATTTATAAAATTTGGTATCTTGTAGCTGTTTAATATATTCTTCAGAAAATCTTATAGTAAGCTCACCTGTTTTTTTTCGTAGTATGTACTCATCAACTATGGCAAAACCTCGTATTGTATGGCCTTCTTCTTCATAAAATACACCTTCAAAATTGATTGAAACGGTCTGCCATTTTTTTATTGATTTCATAATACGGTCATAGGTACTCTTGCTGAAATGACTTCCACCCAATATACCCTGCGCTATTTCATACCTATTTGTTTTTAAAGTATAAGAAGCAAACTTCTTCTCATGGTAAAGCTTATAGAGCAAAAAATAGACGACTATTTTATCAAACTGTTTTGGTAAACCTAGAGGACAGTATACTTCATACTTACCATGTGGCTTTTGAATAGTAAACACGGTAGTTTTGCTATTTCTACTTATTGTCCAATTAGGATATTCAAGAAAATTAATATCGTCTTTTACCATCTTTTTTAGTTCGGCCATTTCTGCTCTCCATAATGTGCAAACTCTAATGACAAAAAAACTTTAATACAATATATATGACGCCATTAAATTAATCAATATATTTGTATTGAAAAGAGACAATAAAATAGATCAAGTTCAGTCGGTCTCTGGTGTAAAAATAGCGTGTCGACGACGGAGAAATAGCGTGTCGACGACGGAATGATAGCGTGTCGACGACGGAATCACCCTCTGGATCCGTTGATCTGATCAAGCTTTTCAGCGCCCCTAGAAAGATTAATTAGAAAGATTTTTGAAAGATTTAGAAATTACGCGCGTACGCGCACGCGCGAGAAAACAATAAAAAACATCCAAAAAGCAAAGAGAGAATAAGATGATAATTATTAAGTCGCATAACACTTTCGTTTTGTTAGGACATAAGGACAAATTATACGACATCGTTTAGCTTATTAATGATTTTTTAAAACGGAGAACTCAAAAAGTAATTGTAAGTCCTGTATACAAATAAATTTGCCTCAAGATCTTGTTTGTTGAATTTTCCAACCCAATTATTATAAAATAAAAAACATTCAATCAAGATGCGTTTTTGTTTGAGTTTTTATAATCTCTCAATATGCTATGGATATATTTTAGATCAAATACAAAAAGCTTAAATCATATCCTCCGGGATAAGATCATTTTAATGAAGTCATCTCTTGTACATTGTAAGCATTTTTTACCAGTATGTTGGTAGTATGTTGGTAGTATGAACATATGTTCTACCAATGTACTGGTATATCAGTAGGTATGCATAACAGCAAGTCTGCCAAACAGCTCAATGGTGTGCCAATACACTGGTAATAAAAAAAGGGGGAAGAAGAAATGAGAACAATAGCTATAGCAAACCATAAGGGAGGCGTCGGCAAATCAACCACAGCTATAAATCTAGGTGCAGCATTAGCCCGCTTAGGCAAGAAAGTATTATTAATTGATACTGATGCGCAAGGTCATACCACCATTGGTTTAAATATTAATACCAAAGACAAACAAACAATTGCTGAGCTTTTATGTGATGATGCAACAAAACCAGTTGATGTTATTCAAAAAACATATATCAAGGACCTTGATATTATACCAAGCGATTTATCATTAGCAGTAGCAGAAATGAAACTTGCAAGTATGCATGCCAAAGAATTTAAGCTCAGAAACAAACTGAATGGCATAAAAGGCTATGATGTGATGATCTTTGATTGCCCACCTACTTTTGGTACCTTACCGATGAATGTATTTGCTTGTGCACAAGAAATAATCCTTCCATTGCAGTTGAGTTATTTTTCATTGGAGGGCGTAAGTAACTTTGTGGAGACCATCAATTTTATTAATAAGGATATTGGGCCGATCATTAAACATACTATTGGTATAGGCGGTGTACTGATAACTTTTTTTGATACAAGAACAAAACTTGCGCGTGATGTTCATGAGCGCATTAAAGATATTTTTGGTAGCAAGGTATTTAAAACGCGCATACCACAAAACATAAAACTTAATGAAGCCCAATCACATGGAATGGCTATCTTTGATTATGATCCTGAATGTAAAGGGGCAGAAGCATACATGAACTTGGCAAAAGAAATTATAAAGGGGGGACGATGAGTAATATAGGCAAAACCAGTGCAAGCATAAAAAAGAAGCTTTCATTAGGGGATTACAGTAAGTCAGCAGATAAACATGACAGTAAAAAAATGGAACAACATGCCAGTGATCCAGTACATCAACAAGTTGGTGAGTCTATAGACTGTCATACAGATAAAAAAGCAAAACAACCTGAAAGCATACCAGCACGCCAGCACATAAAAGGCGCTAAAACAAAAGCTACTTATTATTTGGGCAAACAAGAAATAGAAATGATTACCCATTTATATATAAAGCAACTTAAGCAGTACCACAAGGCAGATAAGTCAGCAATTATTTGTGAGGCAATACGTTTGATATACGAACGTGATAAATGATGTAAAATAATACTATAGAAGTCATACAAAAAGTAATAAACTATGAAAATTGCACAGCTAAAATCACTTGTACATAAAGGCGAGTCTGAAATATTAGAATTTAAAAATTCAACAGGTAGTCTCAGCGCTGGCATGCAAACGGTATGTGCTTTTTTGAATAGTAGTTACGGCGGTACAATTATTTTTGGCGTCAAAGATGATGGCGCTATTATTGGACAAGATGTTACTGATAAAACTCGTAGAGATATAGCTGCCGAACTTAATAAAATAGAACCACATGAAAAAATTGATGTTTTTTATATAAAAATAGCTGGCGGGCGTTACGTAATTGTTTTTTCGGTTGGTCCGGGAGAAAAAGCTCCCTATACCTATGATGGTCGGCCCTTTATACGAAATCAATCAACAACGGTGCGAATGACCAAGGAAGAGTATGTGTATTTATACAACAAAAATAATCCAACATTATGGGAAGGATTAACCAATAATAGTTGTACATTAGGTGATCTTGATAATAATAGAATTCAAGAAGTTATACGCACAGCGGTTTTTGAAAAAAGGCTTAAAGAATCAGCTATGTCTGCAAAGATTCCAGACATACTAAAAAAACTTGGGCTCATTATTGATGGCAGGTTAACCAATGCTGCTGTAATTTTATTCTGCAAAAAAGAACAGAAACAGTTTATGCAATCTACGCTTAAACTTGCGCGATTTAAAGGAACTGAAAAAACGGAGTTTCTTGATACTAAAATGTTTAGAGAAAATGCATTTGATCTCTATGATAAAGCTATAGATTTTCTAACATTTAGTTTGCCCGTAGCTGCGCGTATAGAACCAGGAGAGCCAAAACGGGTTGAAGAACCCGCAGTACCCTATAAAGTATTGCGAGAAGCAATAACTAATGCGTTAGTGCATCGTGATTATAGCCATGCGGGTGGTTCAATATCTATTGCGATATATGATGATCGTGTAAATATTACTAATACTGGATCATTACCAAAAGGTATTTTTCTAAAACAACTTTCCAAAGAACATCCATCAATTCAACGCAATCCTCTTATTGCACATGTATTTTATTTATGCGGAAGAATTGAAAAATGGGGGAGAGGAACGGTTGATATGATTCAAGAATGTAAAAGGGTAGGAAATCCCCCACCCAAATATGAAGAAATTGGTGGTAACTTTTCAGTTACATTACCATTTCAAGAATCTATTCGCACTTTTATTACCAGAGAATTGCCACGCATAGATCAAAGTACATTAACTGATCGACAAAAAAGTATTTTGGCACTATTAAAAGCAGGGACATTAAGTCGGCAACAATTAATGGAAAAAATGAAAATATCATTGACCGATAGAACAATGCAACTTGAACTTGCTAAACTTATGAAAATGGGGCTAATTAAGTCTGAGGGAAAAGCTAAAGCTACTGTTTGGTCATTGGTTGATTAAATCGCGAAATATTTCCCGAGCTATCCCACTTGCTTTTTAATCAATTTTTCTATTATTAAAATTTTTTTAAAAAATATTGACTTTGTATTTCTGATTTTGTTATGGTGAAATTACAAGAGGGGAAGGTAGTTTGAAGCTTGT